>CAZNOB010000339.1:0-1401 GCA_964574535.1 uncultured Granulosicoccaceae bacterium
AGTACACTACAACCAAACCGCAGCGGAGCATTCAAATTGACCCAGGAACTTTTTCGCGAAAACGGCTACCTGAAAAATTGCACGGCGACAGTCACTGCTGTTGATGAACGCGGCATTCAGGTGGATCAAACCGTCTTTTACTCTACCGGCGGCGGACAACCCGGTGACACTGGCACCTGTGTGACTGCAGCCGGCATCGAACTCACCATCACTGATACTTTTAAAGATCGCGAGTCGGCAGAACACATACATGTCATTGAAAACGCCACGACACTCACCACCGCAGTGAAGCCTGGCGATAGCGTGACACTTAATCTTGACTGGGATCGACGTCATCGAATTATGCGAATGCATAGTTGCCTGCATATGTTGTGTGCCGTTGTACCGGCCCAGGTCACCGGTGGCAGCATTCAGGACGGGCGTGGCAGACTGGACTTCGATTTGCCCGAGACCATAGATAAATCTGAAGTCACTGCCAACCTGAACAAGCTTATCAATGAAAATCATGCAATGACTTTATCGTGGATTACCGACGAAGAATTACAGGCAAATCCCGGTCTGGTCAGAACCATGTCCGCCCCTCCGCCAATTGGCTCGGGTAAGGTTCGGCTGGTTAATTTCGAAGGCGTTGATCTGCAACCCTGCGGCGGGACGCATGTCGCATCAACCGGAGAAATTGGTCCGGTTCTGGTGCAAAAAATTGAAAAGAAAGGCAAACTGAACCGACGAATCACTGTCGTATTTGACGACTAACAAACAGTACAACACCATGCACAATCAAGTTTCATATCTGGATTGCAGTAACGAAGTCACCGCCGTCCCCACATCCTTTGCACATCAAAAGTCCTGGCTTGGTGCACAGATCAAAACCACTGACTGGCTGGTGCCTGTCAGTGCGGCGGCACTTGATGAAATTCACTCACTGGCAGCTTTGATTGAAAACAATGATTTTGAGGCAAACCACCCCGCCGATGCCACACTGCCTGATCTGGCCGATTCGTTTTCCATGCCTCACTGCAAAAAGCTATTCGCTGATGTTAAGGAAATTGTCGACAATGGTGTTGGCTTTGCAGTGGCAGACAAACTCCCGACCGACAGTTTCTCTGCAGAGACCATGTCGAAAGTATTCTGGCAGCTGGGGCAACTGATCGACCAGCCGGTATCGCAAAAATATTGCGGGCAGATGATTTACGACGTTCGCAACACTGGCGTTGCTTTTGGCTATGGTGTCCGTGGCTCGGTGACGAATGTTGAATTGAATTTCCATACCGACAACGCCTTCGGAAAAGCGCCGCCGGACTATGTTGGTTTGTATTGTCGGCACCCGGCCAAAGAAGGGGGTATAAGCCGCTTCTGCAGTTTATACGCACTGCATGATCAGATCGCCAACAGCCACCCTGA
>CAZNOB010000339.1:1501-4045 GCA_964574535.1 uncultured Granulosicoccaceae bacterium
CAGCAGGACCATTTCTGGTTTGAAGCCGCGCTGGAGAAAGGTCAGGTACAATACCTGAACAATCAGGAAACCGGCCACTATCGAAGCGAATTTACCGACTACGATGAAACTCACAAAAAGCGCCATCTATACCGACTGTGGCATCGACGCGATGGCCATTGGTCATATGATGGGCTTGACCCACAGCAGGCATAAATCTTTGATGTTACCGATATGGTGCTTTCCATGCGTTGACTAAAACGCAGGGAATAACCACTTTTATCGATACTGCTTACAACACATCGGCACAGCCGGTGTCCACTTTCTTGCAAACGCTGCAACACTGAAAAAGTAATGACCTTAAAACTCTACGATACCTATGCTCGCGAAACACGCGAATTTGTCCCGATCAATGAAGGCGAAGCGGGACTCTATTGCTGCGGACCCACGGTTTATAACTATGCACACATCGGTAACCTTCGTACCTATATATTTGAAGATGTATTACGCCGCGTGCTGGAGATCAATCACTATAAAGTGAATCATGTGGTCAATATCACCGATGTTGGCCATCTGGTATCAGACGCTGACGATGGTGAAGATAAAATGGCCGCCGGTGCCGCACGTATGGGTAAGACCGCCTGGGAGATCGCAGACATCTATACCGAGGCGTTTCTGGAAGATTTGCAGTTACTGAATATTAAAATGCCGAACGTACTGTGCAAAGCAACCGACCATATCGAAGAACAGATCGAAGCGATTAAACAAATCGAAGCCAAAGGCATGTGCTATATCACCAGCGACGGCGTTTATTTTGATACCAGTAAAGACCCTGACTACGGCTACCTGGCCAGACTGGATGTTGAAGGCTTGCAGGAAGGTGCGCGGGTTGATGCCGGTGAGAAAAAAACCGTCACTGATTTCGCCTTATGGAAATTCAGCCCGGCTGATGAACAACGGCAAATGGAATGGGAAAGCCCCTGGGGCAAAGGATTCCCTGGCTGGCATATTGAATGCTCTGCCATGGCAGCAAAGTATCTGGGTCCGCTGTTTGATATTCACTGTGGTGGTAAAGATCATATTCCTATTCACCACAGCAACGAAATAGCTCAGGCACATGCATGTTATGGCACTAACCTGTCTAACTACTGGATGCATGGTTACTTCCTGCAGACTGATAAAAACAAGATGTCAAAGTCGTCCGGTGAATTCCTGCGTACCGCAACACTAATTGAAAAAGACTACGACCCTATTGCTTATCGATACCTGTGTCTGCTGGCGCATTATCGAAGTGATATCGCCTTCAGCTGGGAAGGACTTGACAGCGCCACTACAGCACTGGGTCGTATGCGGGATGCCTACTATGCATGGGACGATTCGGGTTCGGTGGTTAAAGCCTATGAAGAAAAATTTCGTCAATACGTCAATGATGATTTAAATACATCGCGAGTGATTGCCTTGATCTGGGAGCTTATCAAAGACAAAGCAGTGACTGACGCTGATAAAAAAGCCACTGTGACATTGTTTGATGAGGTGCTGGGTTTGCAGCTCGCAGAATGGGCACCAGCCGCCGCTGCGGAAATACCCGATGAAATCATGGCACTGGCGAAAGCCAGACAGGAAGCCAGAGCCGCGAAAGACTGGGCTGCGGCAGATGCAGCACGAGACGGTCTTGCCGAGAGGGGTTATGAAGTGGTCGATACACCGGATGGATTTGAGGTTAGGCGTGTATAGGGGTTTGAGGGTGATCGCTTAACTATGTCGCACTCATACTCTGAAATTAAGTCACGTATAGTGGATTCAGAGACGGATAGTAAATTGCGATGAAGCGAGTGATGATTGTCGGCGGCCCTGGTTCCGGTAAAAGCACACTGGCAGTCCAACTTGGTGAAGTCACCGGGCTGCCGGTCTTTCATATGGACAAGATTCACTATTTACCTGGCTGGATAGAGCGTGAGAAAGCAGCCAAGGCCGAAATGACGCGACAGATACACGCGCTGGATCAGTGGATATTCGAGGGCGGACATTCAGCCACCTACCCTGAAAGAACTACACGTGCAGATCATTTTATATGGCTGGATGTTCCGGTCTGGACGCGAATATACCGTGTGCTTTATCGAACGTATAAATACTACGGGCAGGTTCGTCCTGATTTGCAGGATGAATGTCCGGAACGTTTCAACTGGCAAACACTGGATTTTCTCTGGTTCATTATTCGCACTCGCCATAGCTCGAGACAAAAGTTACTGAATATTTACCAGAACCCGCCCCGACACTTGCAGGTTTTTCGGCTTACCACACAAGCGGATATTGATGCTTTTATGACGGGTGTCCGCAGCGGTAAGGTTGATCAGAGTGCCGAACAGCTGCAGAAAACAACGTAACAAGTTGCACGATCAGTTCATCAAGTGTTTCGTAAAAAGTAGTCGACAGATCACTATCCTCAGTATCACAATGCCGGGTGATCACACGTTCTCTTTTGGGTTTAGTATTTTATGCAAAAAAATAGTAAAAAGTTGCTGACTACCGGAATCGTCGGCACCGTTATTTCGGCACTGTGCTGCT
>CAZNOB010000340.1:0-4031 GCA_964574535.1 uncultured Granulosicoccaceae bacterium
AAAAGTGACTCCGCCTGAAGGGCATGTCGCTTTTGGTCTTCAAAAATGAAAGCCCTCGGCAGGCCCCCGCAGGGATAGCTAATTCGCATGGCAGCACCAGACACAAAGACATCCACAGTATTTTTTCACCCGTGATAACGATAGACTGGCCGTTCCGATGTCCAGCAACCCTTGGAGACAAGCACTTGATCAGCCAAAAGCTGAACGACACTCTGACCCTGACCGGACCAGAGACTGACGCGGGCAAAGTTCTGCGTCACTATTGGCACCCCGCTGCATTAACTGACGAGCTAGGCGGCGAACGACCAGTAGTACCAGTCACTCTACTCGGCGAAAAACTGGTGCTGTTTAAAGACGCCGAAGGTGAACTCGGACTCATTGAACGAGCATGCCCTCATCGTGGCGCTGACCTATGTTACGGCAGACTGGAAGACAACGGACTGCGCTGCCCTTTCCACGGCTGGCACTTTAATCGTGACGGCCAATGCGTTGAACAGCCGGGTGAACCTGAAAATTCAACCATGTACCAGCGCATAAAGACAACGTCGTACCCGGTGCAGGAAAAAAACGGCGTGGTATTCGCCTATCTTGGTCTCGGCACTCCGCCCGAGCTACCAAACTTTGACTGCTTCCGTGCCCCCGAAACTCATGTATTTGCTTTTAAAGGTTTATGGGAATGCAATTGGCTGCAGGCGATGGAAGTCGGCATTGATCCGGCGCACGCTTCATTCCTGCATCGTTTTCTACAAGATGAAGATCCTGAAGAAAGCTATGGAAAACAGTTTCGAGATAAGGCCGCAGACACGAATATCCCCATGACAAAGCTACTGCGTGATTATCCACGCCCGGAAATCAGTGTTGAAGAAACTGACTACGGCATGCGTATCATCGCATTGCGTCACCTTGGCCAGAATAAAACACACGTGCGGATCACCAATCAGATATTTCCGCATGCGATAAGCATTCCCATGTCACGGGAAATGATCATCACACAGTGGCATGTACCCATTGATGATACGCATTGCTACTGGTATTCCATGTTCACCAGCTTTGACAAGCCGGTCGATAAAAAACTCATGCGTGAGCAGCGCCTTAAAGAACACCACCTGCCAGACTATGCCCCGATTAAAAACAAACGCAACCACTACGGCTTTAATCCCGAAGAACAACAGCGCGAGACCTACACCGGTATGGGTCTTGATATCAACGTACACGATCAGTGGGCAGTGGAAAGCCCCGGCCCGATAGCAGATCGTACCAAAGAACACCTTGGCACAACCGATGTCGCCATTATTAAATACCGTCGCATGCTGCGGGAAGCCATCAAAAATCTGAACAATGGAAACCAGAATGCACTACCTATGATGAACGGTATCGACCCAAAAAAAATCTATGGACCCATTTCAAACGACACAATCGGGCACACAGAAAACTGGGGTGACGCATTTACCGACAGTGACACAGAACGAAGAGCCGCCTGCAAAGACTGGGACGCTACACTCACAGATTCTGCGCAGTAGAATTCTGTGTTGCTGCTTTCCGCGTGGCTGTCCGAGAACCAAAGCAATACATTAAATACATAAATCGAATTGGCATGGCAGATATTAAAAAACAGGTCGCACAAGGCTCACTTGCACAACGAGGATTACTGTCTGCTACCGCGATCGAGCAAGCCGCTGAATTAATCACTAAAGTCACAGGCAGTGATCTGGAAACCGTACGGGTTCTATTCGCTGACCAGCATGGCGTACTGAGAGGCAAAACGATTGTCGCCAGTGCATTGCCCTCCCTGTTCACCAGTGGCATTGCTGCACCTTCTACTCTGTTACTGAAAGATACCGCACATAAAACCGTCTTCCCGGTCTGGTCATCAGACCCGGGTATCGAAGGCGATATGGGCGGCGCTGGTGATGTATTGCTGGTACCGGACGCAAGCACATTTCGACTACTGCCGTGGACTGAAAATTCCGCCTGGGTATTCTGCAATCCTTGCTACAAGTCTGGAGATCCCGTGCCATTTTCCCCCAGAGGCATATTACAAAGCGCGATTGATAAACTCGCTGGTGCGGGCTACGCAATGACCACAGGACTAGAGGTAGAGTTTCACGTCTTCTCAATCGCAGATCCAATGCTGGAACACAGACACAGCACGATGCCAGGCAAGGCACCACTGACTAAGAACATTGCACAGGGCTATCAGTTTCTGACAGAAACCCGCTACGACTCATTAGAACCGATCATCAACGTATTGCGTCGCCATTGTCAGGCACTTGAAATTCCCATCCGCTCTATGGAAATAGAAATGGGCCCCGGTCAGCTAGAGTTTACGTTTGACCCAGCAGACCCAATGACTCACGCAGATAACATGATGATGTTTCGAACCATGGTAAAAGAAGTATGTGCACGAGCGGGCTTACATGCCACCTTCATGTGTAAACCAAAGATCGAAAACTGTGCAGCCAGTGGATGGCATATGCATCAGTCAATCATTGATATTAAAACCTCTGAAAACCTGATGGTTCCATCCACCCCGGAGACATTAACACCAATCGCAAGTCACTGGATTGCGGGACTCCTGGAACATGCAACAGACTGTTGCCTGCTGACCACCCCCAGCGTGAACGGATACAAGCGCTATCAACCTCACCAACTGGCACCGGATCGAATACAGTGGGGACGCGACAATCGAGGTGCAATGATCAGGGGCTTGATGTCACCTTCAGACCAGGCATCCCGAATTGAAAATCGTGTGGCAGAACCCACCGCCAACCCGTACTTCTTTTTTGCCAGCCAGATCCTGAGCGGACTTGACGGAATAAATCGCACATTGCAGGCACCGAAAGCGGTGGAAACACCCTATGACTCAAACGCACCGGCGCTGCCACAGAGCCTGGTTGAGGCCATTCATGCTTTTGACAGTTCAACATTCCTGCGCCGCGAACTTGGAATGACTTTCGTTGACTATCTATCCAGGATTAAACACGCCGAATGGGCGCGCTACCATCATGCAGTTTCTGAGTGGGAGCAAAATGAGTACTTCGGATTGTATTAGCAGCGCGACCGTTTCCGGGTATACTACGCGTTCATTTATACCGTTAAACTCTCATGCCTGCTCACAACGCTTTCTATGGACAATCCGGTGGAGTCACCCCGGTAATCAATGCTTCCGCCGCCGGGGTAATTCAAACCGCGAAACAACACCCCGACGCCATCAAAAAAGTATACGTAGGTGAAGACGGCATACTCGGCGCACTGACCGAAAACCTGATTGACAGCAGTCTTGAAAGCGACGCTGATATTGAAGCACTAAAGCACACACCTTCCGGCGCTTTTGGATCCTGTCGCTATAAACTCAAATCGTTAGAAGAACACAAAGTCGAATACGAACGGCTTATCGAAGTCTTCAAAGCGCACGATATCCGATACTTTTTTTACAACGGTGGTGGCGACTCACAAGACACCGCTCATAAAGTCTCACAACTCTCCGAAACCATGGGCTACCCCATCACCTGCGTTGGTGTGCCAAAAACCATAGACAACGATTTGCCATTCACGGATTGCTCACCCGGGTTTGCTTCAGTCGCTAAATACGTTGCGGTATCAATTCTCGAAGCCTCAATGGACGTGGCATCTATGTCTTCAAGTTCAACCAAAGTGTTCGTGATGGAAGTCATGGGCCGACATGCCGGCTGGATTGCCGCCGCCTCCGGACTCGCAGCAGACGACCGCGACTTAGGTCCGGATATCATTCTGTTTCCCGAAATTGAATTTAACCAACAGGCATTTTTGGATAAGGTCGACGCCACTGTAAAACGCAAGGGATTTTGCAGCGTTGTGGTATCCGAAGGTGTTAAAAGACCGGACGGCACTTTCCTGGCCGATTCAGGCATCCGTGATGCCTTCGGTCATGCGCAGCTGGGGGGTGTAGCACCGGTCGTCGTTGATATCGTAAAGCAGGCCCAGGGCCTGAAATGTCACTGGGCTGTGTGTGACTACCTGCAACGTGCCGCCCGTCATATCGGTTCAGCGGT
>CAZNOB010000341.1:0-1316 GCA_964574535.1 uncultured Granulosicoccaceae bacterium
GATGGCCCCGTTAGTGTGGTGCCAGTAGACGGGTAGCCAATACGGGTGAGCATCTGTACTGTTTGGCCGCTTGACTGGTTATCTCCATTGATTAACCTGTGCATCTGGGTGTACACGCTTTTAACCTCCGGATATTCCTGTAGACCCTGCGATAGCGGGTGCATAGTTAAACCGAGCTTCGCTGCATATAATTGTGTTTTCACATAACTGACTCCAGCCTCAATCTGCGACATCCTTGTGTTGTCTGAACTGGTCTGAACGTAGAATGCCGGTGTGGAGTCTGTCGCTGTATTAAAGTCTTCAATCTGTCGCCTGAACGCCCTGCTCTCAATTGATATCGGTTTACTGCGATCAAAAAGCCCCAGCTTGTCTAGCATCACCAGAAAGTAACTATCAATAACAATACCGTCACGGTGCTGATTGATTTCGGCAGCGCCAACACGGAAGAGATTCATTGACTCCATCATTGTTGCTGGCGTTGCAAGTTCGGTGTACCAGGCTCGTTTGACCAGCTCTGAAAACATCTTAAATAACTCAGCATCGTCAGTAACTGATATAATCCGGCCCTCGCTGCTACCATTCAGAAGCGCTGGAAGATTTTCCTGAAATTCAGTTGGTACAGGTCGAGCAGGATTATAGTTACCGCGTTCTGTGTGTCGATTTGGAATTTGTTCGAATAACGCTGCCTGCATTGGGGGCGGGCTTTGGCTCAATGGAGTAAATTCCACCCTTACCAGCGGCTCAGAGCCGGGTAGTCGATCAATTGCCTGATTGCCTGCGTAAGACACGGTCGCACTGTATCCCTGCTGTATCGCGGCCAATTCAAGCAGACCAAGCATTGCACCAGTGCCGATCATCATTTGACGCCCGTAGGGATCAGTGTGCGGCAATAGTCGCTCTGTATCGAGTGAAACGGTAATCGTGTCAGGCTCAGACAAATCGACCAGCCACGGTTGGCGGTTGTGCGGATTGGGCGCCAGAATCGCATGCGCCATAATCCATCGACGATATTCTTGCGGTAAAGACTCAAGTTGCCAGGCAGCCACAGCAGATTTTGGCACTTCAGAAATTGACGTGCAGGCAGTCATCGGCACAGCAGCGGCAATAATTCCGCCGCCAGCAACTCGTATAAAACGGCGACGATTCTGATCAGGTATCTTGTTAGCATTCATCTAATGCTGCCTCTGTTGGATTTCATCTACATTTTGTGGCAGCATGTTAGTATTCACAAGATACTATAAATGCAGGACTGATATTCACTTATGAATATATATGCCAAAGCCTGAATCACCTGCCCCCAATCGCGATAGTGGATT
>CAZNOB010000341.1:1416-4022 GCA_964574535.1 uncultured Granulosicoccaceae bacterium
ACGGACATGTCAGGCATTGTCCGACTTTCGGCCAGTCGCATGGTCGCTATCCACCTACTCCCTGAATTTGCACTTCAAATACAACGCGAGTCACCTGAAATTGAGCTTGCGGTGGTGGCAACAGATGCGGTAACCAACTTACTGCAAAGAGACGCTGATATCGCCATTCGAATGGTCAAACCCAGGCAGGTTGATCTTATCGCCAAACGGCTAGGCACAATTGCCCTAAAACCCTGTGCCAGTCAGGCATACATAGATCGCTGGGGTATGCCGCGGACTCTACCCGATCTTTTTAATCATCGGCTGGTGTGCCCTGATAAAGACAAGCACTTTCTTAAAGTAGTTAAAGAAATTGCTCAACGGACCGGGGTCGACCCCGGCTCCGCTAAACTTGCTTTTCGCACAGACGACTTCGTCACGCAGGCGGCCGCGATCAGAGCTGGCGTTGGCGTAGGCTTTCTTGTCGACTATTTGTTTGAGCAGCACCATGAACTGGTTCAGCTGCCAATTGAACTGCCAATACCAGGGTTACCGGTCTGGCTGGCGGTGCATCGAGAAATCCGTTCAACGCCACGGATCAGACATGTGTTTGACTATTTGCAGAGCTTTCTCAAGCAGCGCCTCAAGCAGTGATTTTACAGCGGGGACGAAATACACAAACGATGATAGGATTTACCTGCGTAACGATCTTCGCAACATAGAAATGCGCAAGGCACACATCTGCTGACACAATGCAGGCAGGGAATTTCTGCTACGGAAATTTCAACAATATCCATTCAAACCACCAGTATTAATTACGAAGAAAACTCACAGAATTTCAATGAAGTAAAACATTCACAACGCGTCATTCTTGTTAGCCAGTACGCGTTAAAGCGGTGCTCTATCAAAACTACAACCGTCATCTTTGTTATTATCCGGTAGTTCATCGTCCACGCTATTTCGAAAATCTGATGAACAGCAGTCCGATGAATAATCATTTTTATGCACTGAGGTTATTGAATGCTCAATATCTACGCTGGCGCAACCGCACTTAATACTTTAAAAAACGCCGGGCTGGACCAAAGCCGGTTTAATATTTTGCTTGGCGCCAGCGGTGGACCTAAGTGGTTTGTGTTGTACGGGATTGACAGGTATTTAATGAATGATTTCTTCAAACACAGAAGAACACCGTTAACCATGTTGGGATCGAGCGTTGGTTCGTTTCGAGCAGCGTGCTTTGCGCAAAAACATCCGGCTGCGGCTATCGAACGACTGGCCAAACACTACATTGAAACAACCTATGGCAGTAAATACGTCAGCCCCGAAACGGTTACCGAGAGCGTACGCGACATCGTCGACGCCATACTGGGAGACGACGGTGTTGCGAACATCCTTCACAACCCCGTATTCAAAGCACACTTCATTGTTGCGCGTACCCGTGGGCTGGCGGCTTCCGAAAATCGATTACTGCAAGGACTGGGGTTGCTCAAGAGTTCGCGCATCAATAAACGCAGCAGATCCAGCCTTAAAGAACAGTATGATAGGTTTATTTTTCATCCGCCCGATAGCACCCTGTCGACGGACGACCCACACAAGATTCCAACACAGTCAGTACCATTAACTAAACGCAACACACGCGAAGCGATTCTCGCTTCAGGCTCATTACCAATTATTATGCAGGGCATCAAAAATATCGCGGGTGCGGCAGCAGGAAACTATCGAGATGGAGGTATAGTCGATTATCATTTCGATCTCAAGGTACGCAGTACCAGTGGTACTTATGACCCGGCTAATGCAACTATGAGCGAGAAAACACAAACCGTAACGAGCGATACCACAATAAAAAGTAGCGACGACGAATTAATTTTATACCCGCATTTCAGCGCTGGCCTTCGAGCAGGCTGGTTTGATAAAAAGCTGCCTAGACTGGTAAAACCCGAGCACTATGAGCGGGTGGTATTGCTATGCCCGTCGGAAGCATTTATTAAGAAATTGCCGTATGGGAAAATTCCGGATCGTTCCGACTTCAGTAAACTGGACACCGAGAGCCGCAAGAAATTCTGGTGGCGTGCAGCAAATGATTCTGAACAACTGGCCGAGGAGTTCGCGCAGTTTATTCAAAAACCTGACTGGACGCGTGTTCGTCCGATCACAGATTTAACCGGATAGACCTTTGCAGCGCTCTTACGACACTTCGTGCAGAATGTGATTCCCGGTAAGGGTTAAGTTAAAATGAGTGTAAAAGCTCAAATCTCATTGCCCGCTGATTTGCGATGTCTTAAAAAATGCCTCAAACCGGTCAGCGTAATCTGCTGATGTTAACGAGTCTTTGATTCGCTGTTAGGCCAGTCAGGCAATAGATTCAGGAACGCTGGAGCAACAATTACTGGAGCGTGCTTCTGCCATCAAATTCTGGCGCAGGCATTAAGTGGTAAGGTTAGAAAATTTTGTGGCGGTTTGAGCGTTGGGCTAACAGATTACCTTGACGCAACATAGACCTCCTGCAGAAGCACTTCCAGTGCCTTGATCCAGTCATGCGGCTCATAGATACCCAACTTTGACCCGGTGATCAGCAATACAATATGATTAACCAACGTTCAGCTCACCGTAGTTACAATCTATGTTTC
>CAZNOB010000342.1:0-4021 GCA_964574535.1 uncultured Granulosicoccaceae bacterium
TCGGGGAGGTCGCATGACTGAAAAGCTTGCACGACCAGACATTAAGAGACAGTGCGTATGAAGGTGTTGTGGAAGAAATCCGGTCACGTCGAAGTTGCTGGTAAATCACTGGAATACGCCTGCCACGGGCCTCCACCGGCTGAATCGCCTACTATAGTCTTGCTCCATGAGGGGTTGGGGTCGACCTCGCTGTGGCGTGACTTCCCCTTGCAGCTTGCGCAGGCGACAGGCTATGGGGTATTTGTTTTTTCCCGTTCAGGTTACGGTCAGTCGGATCTGGCGGAACTGCCACGACCACTGGACTATATGACTCGTGAAGCTGTCGATGTGCTTCCTGTTTTACTGGATGCCATCGGTTTGCAGCGTGGTGTATTGATCGGTCACAGCGATGGCGCCACCATTGCCGCAATCTATTCTGGCAGTATTGCAGACTATCGGTTAAGAGGGATAGTGCTCATGGCTCCTCACTTTTTTACCGAGCAAAAGGCGCTTGATGCCATTACCGCTACACGCATAGAGTTTGATCGCGGTGGCCTGCGTGAGCGCATGCAGAAATACCATCGCGATCCGGACAATACTTTTTATGGCTGGAATGACAGTTGGCTGCATCCCGACTTCAAAAACTGGAATGTTACCGACGTGATTGACTACATCCGCGTACCGGTACTCGCCATTCAGGGACAGGAAGATCAGTATGGCACGTTGGCTCAAATAACGGAGCTGGAGTCGCGATGCTATGCACCGGTTGATACACTGATTCTGGAGCAGTGCCGTCATTCGCCTTTTATTGATCAGGAGTCAACCGTCCTTCAGGGCATTACCACTTTTTGTGAGCGCATTGAGAATATGGAAGCGGCAACTCACGGTGGCTCAAGCAGCTGATGTTCATTAATCACAGGTTGTTCCCGGATAAGAAGTAATGACGGATAATGACAATCCAGATGTGCTGTGGCCAACACATCGCTATGTGCCCGGCCAAAACAAGCGGCATCCGGAGCATGCATTTGATTCAATCAAGGCCGGTCTTTCAACCGACATGTCAGTTGCTGAATTGGCTCAGAGTTCTGCCTTTCGACACGGATTGGTGTATCTCGAAAACGGCTACTACTGGGAAGCACATGAAGTATTTGAGCCTGTGTGGTTGTTACTGCCGGAAAACTCCGATCAAAAGCTTTTCGTCCAGGCATTGATTCAGGTTGCAAATGCTTATCTGAAGCACCGCATGCAGCGCCCCAAAGCGACTCGGCGATTATGCGAAATCTCTGCACAGCTTCTGGCCCGGCCGGCAGCGCGTGAAATACTGGGCGTTCGGAAAGCCTCTATTCTGGGGATGATCACAGATTTAGAGAATTCTCTAATATAATGCAATATAATGCACATTTATGGTGCATTATGTCACATAAGTCCTGCCTACAACTCGAATGACGACCAAATAATGCTTTATTATGCGTAAATCGCTTTGCTCCTGCTCGGCCAGCCACCTATAATGCCGATACGGCGCAAAAGGGGATGTTATGAGCAAGGTAATCGATTTCAGAACAGATCCGGCAAGCTACCGGCATTGGCGGGTGGAATATGAAGGTTCTGTGGCAAACCTGTTTATGGATGTCGATGAAAACGGCGGCTTGTTCGACGGCTATCAGCTGAAGCTGAATTCCTATGATCTGAGTGTCGATATCGAGCTTAACGATATTGTGCAGCGAATGCGCTTTGAGCACCCTGAAGTCAAAGTGGTTGTGCTGCAATCAGGTAAAGACAAGGTGTTTTGTGCCGGTGCTAATATTCGAATGCTGGGTGGTGCTACACACAGTCATAAGGTGAATTTCTGCAAGTTCACCAATGAGACTCGCAATGCCTATGAAGCGGCACTGGCGGAATCTGGTCAGCTCTATATCGCTGCGATCAAAGGGGCATGTGCCGGAGGCGGATACGAGCTGGCGCTGGCCTGTAACCACATCATGCTTACCGACGATAGCACATCGGCCGTGGCGTTGCCGGAAGTGCCGTTGTTAGCTGTGTTGCCGGGGACCGGCGGACTAACACGCGTCACCGACAAACGTAAAGTACGCCGTGACCGGGCAGATATCTTTTGCACTATCGAAGAAGGGGTAAAAGGTCAGCGCGCCCGGGAGTGGCAACTGGTTGATGAGGTGATTGCCAATTCAAAATTCGATGACACCGTGCAGCAGCGAGCACGTCAGTTTGCCGCGGAGTCAGAAAAGAAAGCGGTCAGTGCTGGTATCAAATTTAATCCACTCGATCGAACCATTACCGATAATGCCATCAGCTACTCACTGGTCGAGGTCTCACTCGAGCGTGCGCAGTATCGAGCGGTCATTACCCTCAAGGGGCCGGAACAGGAGGCGCCGACCGATATGGAAACCTTTGCGGCACAGGGCGATCAGGCGTATCTGTTAAAACTATGCAGAGAATTTGAAGATGCCATCCTGCATTTGCGACTCAACGAAATGGAAGCCGGATTATGGATTTTTAAGACCAGCGGTGATCAGGCGCTTTTTGCAGACCATGAAGCATTGATAAACAACAACCCGGATCACTGGCTGGCCAATGAAGTCCGTCATTACTGGAAGCGAACACTCAAGCGTGTTGATGTCACTTCTCGCTCACTGGCTGCGTTTGTTGAAAACGGTTCCTGCTTTGTCGGCCTGCTGGCTGAACTGCTTTATGCGGTTGATCGTAGTTATATGATGGAAGGAAGTTTTGAAGGTGATAATCGTCCCGCCGCATCGATCAAGCTGACTGATTCGAATTTTGGCCCTTACCTGATGGCTAACGGCCTTACTCGTCTTGAAACCCGCTTTTTAGGCAACCCCGAAAACATCGAGGCGGCAAAGGCTACAGCGGATGATTATCTGAAAGCAGCAGATGCTGATGAATTGGGTCTGGTGACTATGATTCTTGATGATATCGACTGGGATGATGAGGTTCGCATATTTATGGAAGAGCGTGCATCGTTTAGTCCTGATGCACTGACAGGTATGGAATCCAACTTGCGTTTTGCCGGACCTGAAACCATGGAAACGCGAATTTTCGGTCGACTCACTGCGTGGCAGAACTGGATCTTTAATCGCCCGAATGCCGTCGGTGCTAACGGAGCGTTGCAACGCTACGGCACAGGTGTTCGTGGTGACTACGACAAGGAACGCGTGTAGTTGCTTATGCACACAAATTTGACTGTCAGTGATCTAGTGGGCTGTTTGGAAAGTTCGGTAACAAACTTCCTGCACAGCCCACTATACCGGCAACTCAGCACAATCCAGGGTAAACAATATGTCTGATGTTTTAAACGTAAACTACGACACAAAAATTCCGAACAATGTGGGATTAAGTAGTGATCGAAAAGTTCTTAAAGCACTGGAAAAATGGCATCCCGGATACATTGACTGGTGGAATAAACTAATACCACAGCAGTTTCAGGACTCAATGGTTTATCTGCGTACCGCGGTCAGCGTTGATCCCAAAGGCTGGGCCAAATTTGACTACGTCAAGATGCCTGACTACCGCTGGGGTGTGTTACTGGCGCCACAGGTTGAAGATCGAATAATTCCCTGTGGTGAGCACATGGGGGAAAAAGCCTGGCAGGAAGTACCGGGTGAATATCGCAACCTTTTAAAGCGACTCATTGTGATCCAGGGCGACACCGAACCCGGTTCAGTGGAACAGCAACGTTTTCTGGGGCTGACAGCGCCTTCACTTTATGATCTGCGTAATCTGTTTCAGGTCAACGTCGAAGAGGGTCGACATTTGTGGGCAATGGTTTATCTGTTGCAAAAATACTTTGGTAAGGATGGTCGCGAAGAAGCAGATGATCTTTTGCGCCGCTCATCCGGTTCTGACGAAGCGCCACGCATGCTGGGGGCGTTTAATGAGGAGACGCCTGACTGGCTGTCTTTCTTTATGTTTACCTACTTCACTGATCGTGATGGCAAGATGCAGTTGGAAAGTCTGGCGCAATCGGGTTTTGATCCGCTCAGTCGCACTTGCCGGTTTATGTTGACTG
>CAZNOB010000343.1:0-4015 GCA_964574535.1 uncultured Granulosicoccaceae bacterium
CTGATGCTGATGCTGATGCTGATGCTGATGCCAGGTCAGATTGCACATCGCCAGCAGAGGGTTCTCTGACATCAACGAAAACTCCAGATGCTCCAAAAAGCGCCACAGATTCCGTACACGTCAGATCTGTTGATGAACTCACCGAACACGAAGCAATGCGTGAGCAACTACAGGGATTTACCCATGATATTGACGCGGGCACTATCAACATCAAAGTACTTTCCGGTAAACGGACGGGATCACAAAACGAACAAGACAGTCACATAGATCTCTATGAAATGCACTGGGCTGACCTGTCAAGAATCAGTGAAGGCTTTTTTAGTTTTTTTTTCGAGTTTTATCTTCTGTTGTACTTTCTTCCACGAATCGGTACACAAACACTCGAACGATCACGGCCGTTTGATAAAGACAAAGGCTATGCATGGAAAATCGCCTTTATCTCTCACATAATTGCGGAGTCCATACTGGTGGTTATTGTCCCGGTATTGCAGTTGTGCGTGCTATCCATCTGTGTTGTCTTATTGCCCCTTCACTTTAACCACCCAAAACTCATATTGCCAGCGGGCTATAGCATCCCCTTTCTATTGATTCTGGTAGCAGTCGGGGCGATTTTCGTTTTTGTTTTTTTTAAACTTGGCCGTAAATATAATTCACACTGGAATATTTTTGCAGTACCCGTGATTATCACATTGATATCCGTGGTCGCTGTCTTTATCAACTTTAAAATATCCGCTAACTGGAACTCTATTTTTACTCACCTGCTATTTTGCCTGGTGCTTATGCTATTGCTCTATATCTATGACAAACGCCAGCCCGGTGCTTTAGTCATCGGGGCCATTCTATTAACTCTTACTTTTTCCCTGACAACCCTGCTGCAACTCAATGGAGAATGGGTTGACTGGATTGTCCAGGGGTTAAAATCTCAACCGGTTACCGATCTGGTGGGTGATACCATACGAACCGGACTCGCTACAGCTTCGTATAGCAGTGAGCCGTATCAGGTAACACCGCAGCGAATTTTTTATGTTGGCATTACCGCGCTTTTTTTGGTCGCAAACTGCACAGCTATCGCAATTGCATTCTTTATTTTCTGTACATTAGTCAGCTACCTTGCCGGCGCCTGGGCTGCAGACCACGTACCCGAAGAAGACAAACCCCGTTGCAAGCGACTGTTCTGGACCAGCAACACCACGCTTATTCTTTCGGGCATGCTCACTATTCTTATCACCTTTTCATTGTGGGAACTGTTTTACCGCGCATCAGTTCTGGCTTATCAAAGTAACCCCAATCTAAATTTCGTCCCCCATATACTCCGCATCATTCTCGAGACACAGTTTTTTCCGGGCATTACAATTATTGCAGTGGTACTGCTGACCGCCATTTTTTACGCTGCCTGGTCAATCATCCCCGCGCCACTCAGTGACCTCGTTAACAAACCCGGGAACAATCAAGACCTGGGTGAACTACTGGATCGAAGCTTCCGCCACATGAATTACGCTTCATGGGCGATCACAGCGATATTTTTTATCGTGATCCCCGTCGCTGCCTATTACCGAATAGCAGAGAATCCGGTCGTTACCGAGATTGATCACTACGTGGTACTGGGGATCGGCCTTTTCACAGTAATTCTACAGTTTGGCAAAGGACCCGCAGCTCCCTTTAAAAAAGGTTTTGGTGCCGTACTGGATATTGCACTTGATGTCACAAACTGGTTTCGAGTGCTTCCGCGTAAAAACAATGCAAAAGCGGCTATCTGCCGAAGGTATGTTTCTTTACTGCGGCATATTTCGAACTGGCGCGATCCAATTAGTGGAAAACCTTATGACGGCCTGGTCATTGTCGCGCACAGCCAGGGAACCGTGATCACCGCAGACCTGTTACGATTTCTGGTTCATGAGCAATCACTCGGAAGTGCCCCGACAGATCTATCGTTGAGTCCATTTTTCCCTCAACACGGCAATCCTGCCATTCCGATTTCCCTGCTCACATTTGGCAGTCCCTTAAGACAACTTTATAACAAACGTTTTCCACACCAATACGCCTGGTGCGAATCCAACGCTCACAAGAACGGCCCTGATCCTGAGCCCCTCGGAATTAATAGCTGGCACAATATCTATATGAGCGGCGACTACGTGGGCCGTTATCTATGGAACACTGATAACGATCCATCCAGATTCGATACAGAAAACTGGATAATCAAAAAAAGCCATTGCGACTCTTCCATCGTCAGCGAACGGTGCGGAGGTTTCGGTGGCCATACAGGTTACTGGAGCGGTCGCGTGCCACTGGTGAGCGATACCATAGACGAACTTATCTCACGTATTGCAACATCGTCGGCGACACTGGACAAAAACTCGAATCATACGCACACATAAATCCTGCACACGTTACTGCCTCTGCCGCGCCAGCAGTTCTTTTATGTCGTAATGAAAACCTAAGCGATAAAGTGACAACGCAGCGTTAAAAACCATAAGTCACCCTGAAAGCACCAAAACTCTCACGCTCATTGCTTAGTTCGGTTCCGATAAAAGCAGACAACGGTCGAATATAATCGAGATTCAGCTATATCAGTTCACAACGAATCAACGCAATTGGTAAATCAGGTGAATCTCAACCTTTAACATTTCTATAAACGTTATAGACCTAAAGTATAAAGTCAGTATCAGCGTCAATTTACTTAACGCGACCAGGTAATAGTCCGCCACCCATACAACTCCCTGTATTTAAAGCATTAAACAGTAAAGAATCAAACCAAAACAGTTCTAAATCAGACGACCGAAAGATTTTTGTTAAGCTTCTCACCCATTTCACATGCAGAACTAATCTACTACCCACCAGTCGTAACTACCGAAATTGAGTGAAGGTACTTGCATAATTTTCAGGTTCACCTAAACCGACTTTCAAGTGCAGATCAGCTCAAAAATACCGATCCGCAGAACATAATTTAATCCCTGAATAAACCTGGAGATTACTCAACATGAGTCATAAAACAGTCAAAACGAATCTTTCTCGAAAACCACTACACAGAGCAATAATGGCCGGTACACTGGCGATCGCAGGAGCTGGAGTTTTAATTACATCAGGCTGTGCAACCGGGCCTTCAGGTGAATCGAACTATAAAACTACCGCGAACCCATGTGCTGCAAATCCCTGCGCTGCAAATCCTTGTGCAGCTATCGCTGTCAATCCTTGTAACCCTTGCGCTGCTAACCCTTGCAACCCTTGTGCTGCTAACCCTTGCAACCCCTGCGCTGCTAACCCTTGCAACCCGTGCGCTGCTAACCCATGTGCAGCAACCGCGGTGAACCCTTGCAACCCCTGCGCTGCAAACCCTTGCAACCCTTGCGCTGCAAACCCGTGTAATCCTTGCGCTATAAACCCTTGTAATCCGTGTGCTGTAAACCCTTGTAACCCTTGTGCTGTGAACCCGTGCGCGACAGTCGCTGCTAATCCGTGTGCGGCCAAGGTCAATCCGTGCGCTGTAAACCCATGCAACCCGTGTGCTCTCACTGTTGTTG
Organism: uncultured Granulosicoccaceae bacterium; assembly: GCA_964574535.1. Classification (GTDB taxonomy): domain Bacteria; phylum Pseudomonadota; class Gammaproteobacteria; order Granulosicoccales; family Granulosicoccaceae. The sequence goes on from CAZNOB010000343.1 coordinate 3,519, forward strand.
CCAATTCTAATCCATGCGCCGCTTATAATCCTTGCAACCCTTGTGCTGCAAAATAAGCCTGCATTATTCACAAGGCGACTTGGTGATTTAACCTGAATTACTCATGACTAAGGCAGAAATAATAGCGCAGAGAATTTTTTGCACAGCGCCCGGTCTTCTCACCTTAGGTCTTCTTACGACGAATACTTTCAGGTATTCGTAAAAGATCTTTTACTGTTGAATAGAAGATCAAGTGAGATACCGTTGATTAAATGAGTAATACGGGTTAGCGTCAAAGCGACTTAAAAGGTGGTTTAGTAAATCTTTGGTCTCTGGCCTGAAATGACAGACAGTCTATTCAACGCCAGAGACCAAAATCACTTCACAACTTAGTCAACCAGGAACAAAAAAACCATAACCCAATGAAGAACACAAGGTTAACCCTGGTGTTGCATAAAATTTTGAGTTCAGAAGCATATAGAGCGGTATATAAGGCGCTGCACAGAATTTTTACTGGA
>CAZNOB010000344.1:0-4010 GCA_964574535.1 uncultured Granulosicoccaceae bacterium
GCGGTACCCGGGTTGATATTCGCCTCTTCCGGTACAGCCTTAAGGAAAGTATTGGGGACAGGCTCGGGGGATAACCAACTCAGCACTTGCAGTAACCTCTGTGCTTCTTCATCCAGTTGATCAACTGACAAACGCCAGGTCACGAGCAACTCTCGCGGGTAATCTATTAATTTGAGATCAAACTTCTGCAGAATACTTGCTTCATCCTGTTCCCACTGCTGTAAGTAGTCACTGAATCCCGCCTCATACTGCGCATTGATCCACGCTGCTGCATGTTCCAGCCCCAGTGCCAGCTGACCCACTTTAGCAGCGACCTGGCCTGCCAGTTCCGTATCCTGCTCACTGTGCATACGATTCGCATCGGTGGCTTCCAGTAGGTAGCTGGTGGCCTCTTCCACACTCAACACGCCAAGATCCAGAGTCTCAACACCAGCACTCCATTGTGAAAGCCTGCTGGTAATCACTACATGGCCTTGTGCCAGTTGCGCTAATCGTGCTTTGGCGGCAACCAGTGCTTCATCTGTATCCACATTGTCCAGTATGGCTAACCAACCCGGATGGGACTGCAGCCACTTCAGTACGGCCTGTATGCGCTGATCATCCGGCGCTTGTTCCAGACCATCGATCGACAACACACCTGTCAGACTGGCCAGACTGTTGTCCAGGGCTTTCGGCGATTCTGCTGAGAGGAACAGCAATGCCGTGTAGTCAGTGGCATGCTGCCAGGCATACTCAATAGCTGCACGGGTTTTGCCTATACCACCAGCACCGTGTACCGCCCGGGGTTTTTGTGCGCTGACTTTACTGGTAATCGCTGTCGCACCGTGACCAGACTGACTCAGCTGTTCACGCAAGTCCTGTAAAAACTGTTCACGACCTTTAAACAGGCTCCCAAGCGTGTTGAGTGGCAGGTTATTGGGTTGACCCTGACTGAGGTCCGGGAACGGTAACACCAGTACGTCTTCAATCAATTGTTCGACTGTTGTCAATGACTCTCGGTGTTCACCAGATTTTACAACCCATTCACGATAGGCGGTTTGCAGTTCCTGCTGTAATGGAGTTTCCCGCGATAGGTTATCAGCTATAAAACCCTCCTCGACAAAATACACATAAGTCTTTTTGCCCAGCTCTTTGGCCACCAAAAATTCCCACTGTGTGTAGGAAATATTCTGCTGTACCGAAGCCACACGAAATCGATTAGCGACCTCACCCACACTCATCACCACCAGGTGTTCCTCAGTGGGAAGTGAGCCACACTGATCCCCAATCAGACAGATGACCGCATCGCATTCGGCGATATAGTCTTGCAGCGTTTCCAGCAGCACCCCACCGCCCTGCCGGAAGTGTTGTTGCTCCTGAACTTCAATACCCTTTCGCCGCAGAACCCGAGCCACCTCCTCGCGGTAGGAGGCCAGCTCACTAGACACGGCGGATAGAAAGATACGGTAACTGGATCTGCTCATGGGGCTAGCTTATCAACTCAACCCTGATTTTCCGAATTGTTTTTTGCATCTGTCCTGGGGATAACAAAGCTGCTTACCACAGCTTAGAGGCTGCGACAGAGGGAATCTGTCCATCAATCCAAAAGACCTTTCCATGGTTAATTGTTGGTCAAGAAGCGACTGTCAATAATCAATATGTATCACATGGTAAATGACCCATGAGTCCCCATAAAGCAAGACGGAAGACTGAAGGCAGACTGTCCGTCCGCCAAGTGCCCAAAGCCGACCTTGGAACCGCAACTATAATATCAAATAAAGACTTAAGTAAGAGTCTGAAAGCAGACATTCCACTCTTTTGAGTTCTGCAACAGTCCTGATAATAGTCGAAACATGTAATTCCTTATACGCGATCTAACTGCTCAAATAGTCTTTCACGCTGCTCAGTTCCTTGATCTTCTTTTATGGAGCTATATCTGTCCAGCACAGCCTTTTCTGAACCAAAAATACTCTTAAGAAAATCGACGTCATATTCACTTGTATCGTAAATATGACTGCTACCAGATCCCCACGCTTTCCTCTTGATTTCTGATCCATCTAATACTGCCATAGCAATATCCTCGCTTACGAGACATTCGTCCACAAAGTGGGGATCGTAGCTTCTCGCAACCTTTAAAAGATTTGCAGCCCGACGTTCCAAAACTATAACGCTCCTTGATGCTAGTACTAAGTCGTTATACCAAGCTCGTTCGTATTTCACAGCGATCGCATCTGTAATTAATTTAGATCTTCTCAAAATATTTATGAACTCTTGCTTAGATGATAGGCTGCCAAGTCTGTTGAAAATTCGTTCGACATCCAAGATGAAATTCCGACTGGCTTTTGCAAGCGTTTTTACGGCAGCAACGAATACAAAATATTCAGAAGAATTGCAACTATCCGCACCTTTATCTCGACATCCAAACATCACTACAGTTGTAGGAACAAAATGCTCAGGAAGAAACCTTTCCTCATCACGACTGAGTTCATTCAGAAGTTCGTATAAACTAATGTGATTCTGTTCTTCTAAGAATTCGGAGAGCGCCCTTTCGTCACTCATACAGCTATACATCTTTTCTAAGAGTACAAATTCTCGTAATTGCTGGTTTTCCTCCTTTTCAAAGTAATATTGGAGTAAAGAAATGTGCGCTACACGTCGTTTGCGTAGCCAGGTAAGTGGATCATGATACGTGTGGCTCGGACCAATGTGCGAGTATCCTACTGGTAGCACACGTTTGATAAAAGATTCAGCGATGACTCTTTTTTCACCAAGATTCAATTTCCCGAGAATTTCGTGAATCACAGAATCGTTGTTTAAATTATGTACCTTCGCCATGCTAAAAGGATCTGCAAATTCCTTTTTATTTGATTGGATAGCATCGAACAGCTCTGGCAAAAATAGCCGTATTGATTCGAGCGCCATAATGTCAACCATCGATATCGAACCTTGAAAGAAGGATTGAGTTATACTGACAGCGGACACATACTTGTTGACGTCTCTCATATTACATACAAGCAGACTTACCACCTCAAGGTAAATATCTGTCCAAAATTCATCATCGAATGCTCCGTAGGATGGAAGCTTGCTGAGGTCTTCCAGAAGTGCTTTTTGTAATTCGGCTTGAGGAATGGCGGGTAGCTGAACTGGTATTTGTATTATTTTCTCTAGGTAGTCATCGCCGCTGATATGATCGTCCTTTAGAGCAGACGTCACAACTTTTCGATCAAAAGCAAGTAGGTAAATTACATTGGGGAAGTTTGCAACCAAGCGCACTAGTTTGAATATTTCTCTAATTTCCCCCGAGGACAGTCTATCGATATCATCGATGAGAACTACCAAAGGCTTGTCAATTTCGCTTAACAGTGATTCAATTTTTCTTCTTTGTTGGGAAACACTAGCGTCTTTGGAGAGAATTTTTCCCGCTTTAGCTGCTACTTTCCCTATTAAACTGGCAGCTGGAAACCCATCAAAAATCGAGATCAGTGTGCCCAAACCTCCAATCGCGTTACCTATTTTTTTCATTTTTGGGGTGCTGCTGAGTTCCTGAGCTAGTTCAGCCAGAAATAGCTCAGCCAGCTGATTTGATCCACTGAACATCCATGGATTGAACTCGATAACTTGGTTAGTGTTTTCAGAAGATTCCAACCAAGAGCGCAAGAAATTTAGATATGTAGACTTCCCATCACCCCAATCTCCCATTATGCCGACTACCAATCCTCTTTGATAATTCGACTGGAGGATATCCCTAGCAAAGCGTTTTGCGCTTTTCGCTCGTTTGAGCCTATCCTCTGCTGTGTCGGTAAGAGGATCATGATTTACATACATGGATATTTTGTCCGGCAGAGGGATGTATTACTTACTCAGTAAATATGGGCTCGATCGACAGTTGCAATCTATTCTGGGGAGGTCCGCTTTCGCGAAATTGCTATCTAGTTGAATGATCACAAAACGCGACTGCTTTCCGACAGCTAATGGCCGATTGCCGACATTCGTCGACAATATCAAACCCCATGCGAACTCCATATATGGGT
>CAZNOB010000345.1:0-4005 GCA_964574535.1 uncultured Granulosicoccaceae bacterium
CTTTTTGCTTCCGTTTTTGGTCTTTTCAAAAATGAAGGCCCCCGGCAGGGACGTCCTGTTAGCTGCGTGAAAGCGCCCAAAGCCAGCACCAAAACCGAGATTGCTCTCAAACATTTATCAATATGTGACAAGGAAACCTACCATGAATGTGACCAACGTCGCTTTCTGTCAGAGGTAGACAAAGCACACTAGGACCCTCTAGCCCGGATTATTCACGAAATGGCGAGATATCGCGCAGAGGTTTGTTTTCACAGTACATTTTATTCTTGCGTCTAATACTTACTGATGTTTGCAATAACAAAAATTACTGTGATATCGAAAATCAAGTGAGATGCCGGCAATTTCGTGAGTAATCCAGGCCAGGAGTCTGCGCGGTTGAAATCTGCGTAGCGAGAACGTTCCATGGCGAGGGCGTTTGCACGATCATTTAAGACGAATAGCTGTTCGCACGTGCCGAAAATGATCGATGAAAACGCACCGTCGGGGCACGTTCGCAGTAGCAGAGATTTCTGCCGCACAGACTCCTGGTTCCCTTTTCACTAATCCGTGGTCCGTACGCAAGGTCAGTATGAAATATTTTCCAAGAAAAACGTTAATCGCACTACCCATTCTGCTCTTATCGACCACCGCTTTTTCCAGTGGCTACATTCCGGGCACTGGTGGCGTTGTCGTGGACGTGCCGTCACTGGCCCCATCACCCGCCAAAGCCAAACCCGCAGCCATAGCTGGAGTTGTTGTACCCATTCCAACTGAAGTAACAGAGATCGATACCCCCGCAAAACTACCCAGGCCGGTCACACTGGTAGAGGCTGCAGCAGAAGATGAACAAGTCGGCGACGCTGCCTTCAAGGCGATTGTTAAAGCAATGACACCAAGCGAACCCGTAGAGCCTCTTATAGGTAAACAGTTCACCGTGTACCTAAGTGAGAAAGTAGCATTCGCAAAACTTGAACAAGATGCATCTCGCTTCAAGGTCAACAATGGCCGGGTACATCTGGCAGGACTTTACAGTGAAGAACGAGACTCTGTTTTTCAAGCTGGTTTAGCAGTGGATGCCTCACTGGCAAATTCGATTCGCATGTCATTTGGCACGCGAGCTTATCTCGCCCTTCTCAATGCAGAAAACACAGATACCTTTTCCGGCGCATTCGGTGTTGAAGCGGCTTACAACCTCCCGTTTAAAGCATTGCCTCTTGAGTTTGCCGCAAGCCTTTACTACGCACCGGATATTCTAACTTTCGGCGCAAGTGACCGCACCATCGACGCACAAATAGATTTCGCATTTCCATTGCGCGCAAAGTCTTCAATTTTTGCTGGTTTGCGCTTTTTGCAGTTCGACGTACGTCCGGAAGATAGCGAAGTCGATAATCGTTTGCACATCGGCTTCCGCCAGGACTTCATGTAAAGCAACTGACTATCCAATGCCTTTGGCTGCGCGGGGTTCGCGCAGCAAAGGACAGCAGCAGCGTCAGCAGGCTTTTGAACCTCTTATCCTCAATAATCAGCCCGCCCCGCTTGAGCACAATCCCCCATTCAATCCAAAATTAATTCCTGTGCTGTTCCATTTCAGATAATGTTACAAATACAGTACCTCCGACTTGATCAGGCATTAGAAGTACGCCCATGCAATACACCCCCGGATACTTTCAATCTAACCGGAGAACCCTTGTCTCGCTATGTGGCTCAGTGACTACCATCATCACTCTGGTATTTATATCAGTGACGATTGCCTTTGCCGACAATGAAACCGGCCATATCAATCACCTGATTGCAGCAAATCTGACCAGGTCAGAACTACAAGCACAAGATTGTTCACAGCTATACCAACTAAACGGCAACCGATACGAGTGTGGGTTCCTTAGAGTTCCGGAAAACTACGCGAATAAAAATAGCAACATAATAAAAATACCTTTCCTCGTCATCATTCCCGACAACCACCTGTTCGATAACACTCTGGAGCCTTTGCTGGTCACCGGTGGCGGTGGTCCCGGAAATGCACTCCTGGGAAATCAAACCTATCGAATTGTCGACGATGAATTCTGGACCTACGAAGAGATGTCTGTCGCGGACGGCCGACTGCTGATTATTCTGGAGAACCGCGGCGCAGGGTTATCGCAGCCGAGTCTGGACTGTGACTACCAGCCCGAGATCTTCCAACACGATTTCTGGTCAGAGCTGATAAAAATGGATTTTTTCTGCGGACAGAAATATCTGTCTGCAGGAATAGATCTCGCGCAATACAACGTCCGCAACGCCGCACTGGACATCGAGATATTTCGCCACTTGTACCGAACACGCGGTACAAACACCCGCCAGCTGAATTTATACGGTATCTCCTATGGAACGCGGGTTGCGATGGTTTATGAAAAACTATTCCCTGCACATACCAGAACGATGATTCTAGATTCAGTAGCGATTACTGATAATGACTCACTAGACGAGGAACTCCAGTATGCCCAGCGCTCACTGGATCTGGTTTTCTTTAAGTGCCGTACAGACAAGGCGTGCCGTGAGAGATTCGGTTCAAGCCTTGAAGCGGATTTCTACAAATTTCTAACCAAATTAGAAAACAAAAATATTTCGCTGGATATCAGCTGGCCTGCCAGGTCACAAGCGTTATCGATACCACTGACCGCGTCTCTGGTAATCAATGTCTTACACGATGCGCTTTACAGCAGCGAAAGCATTGCATCCATACCGCTATTGGTGAGCATGATGAACAATGGCTCTTACAAGACTATCGCCTCGGGCATCACAGATCATATTCAGGGTTACTCACCACAATATGCGTTTTCCGACACTGCGTTTTTGACCTACCTTTGTTTTGATGAAGACTACTCAGGCAAAAGCAAACTTGATCTCACCGATCTGAAATTATACCAATACTGGGATTTAGATCTGGGCAAACACTATATGCACAGTGTGTGCTCAAACTATGGAGTTAACGCCAGTCAGGAGTTTAATTTTGATCGGTATATCAGCGATACACCTGTTCTGCTTTTATCGGGTGAGCTGGACCCGGTCACTCCACCCTCAACCGCTACTACAGCGGCTGAATTGTTCAGTTTCCACTGGAATATTGTTCGGAGCAATATTTCCCATGATGTTATCTCCCACAGTAGCTGCTCACGATTCCTGGCCGCGTGGTTTATCTATCATCCACAAGAAGATCTCGAACGCAGGATCATGGAATGCGAGCCGGAAGCCATCACCATTCCATTTTTACTTGAGTAATTCGCCGAAACCAGGAAATTTCCGGCTTGTCGTGTTAACTTCATCCAGCTTAAGTCAGCTACACACGAGACAGAATTTTGAATTCTTCAGTCGCACAACTTCCAGGCTTTCATTTGTATCTTGTACGCCACGGGGAATCAGCAAATAATGCACTGCCAGATCCCCAGCGCGTTGCGGATCCAGACCTGACCGAGCTGGGACAAAAACAGGCTCGACACCTGGCACAACATTACCGTGACTTCGACCGCATCGATCAGGTACTCGCAAGCCCGTTTCGTCGGACACTGCAGACCGCACAGCCACTACTTGAAGTAAAAGCGATGCGCGCCACTATCTGGGCTGATATCTACGAAGTCGGTGGCTGCTACGATGGCCACGAGGCTGGCAAACTCTCCGGCGCACCGGGTATGACCGATATCGAAATTCGCAGCGAATTCCCGGAATTCGATGTGCCCGCTGATATTAATGAAGCCGGCTGGTACAAGAGCCGTCCGTTTGAAACCTGGGAAATAGCCAACACTCGCGCACAAACTCAGGCCAAAAAACTACGTGATACATTTAAAGATAAAGACACAGTAGTTTTTTGTTTTATCCATGCAGACTTCAAGCAACTATTGCTGCAGCACCTGGTACCAGAGCAAACCGAATTTCACAATGGCGGTATAACCAATAGTAGTGTCACACACATCCACTTTGATCACGATAGCGGCAACGTAATTGACTACTGCAACACCGATCATCTGCAGCCTGACGAAATTTCGTATTAACACC
>CAZNOB010000346.1:0-3955 GCA_964574535.1 uncultured Granulosicoccaceae bacterium
GTTGTGCACTATGGTCGCTCGGCAGATGAAGCACTCAAAACCGTCGCAGAACTCGAGGCACTGGGTGTGCAAGCCTGGGCCGTCAGCGCAGATCTGGCCGATGAAACAACTGTTAACCAGCTGACCGGCAAAGTTCTGGAGCTAGCAGGCTCGCTCGACATTCTTATAAACAGCGCATCGGTATTTCCAGAAGAATCCTTCGCGACGGCAGCATCGTCAACCTGGGACCAGACCATGATGATCAATCTGAAAACACCTTTCTTACTCAGCCAGGCTTTTGCCGCACAACTACCCGAAGGACAACAAGGCAAAATCATCAATCTGCTCGATGCCTCATCCATGCGCCCGCGCAACCATCACTTTTCCTATACGATCAGTAAATACGGGTTGGAAGGCTTAACCAAAACCGTTGCCCATGCACTGGCGGCACAAAACATTCAGGTCAATGGTATCGCTCTGGGCGCCATACTCCCCAACAGCAACGACGCCGATCCAGCCTCCTTCGCTGCCATGGCTAACAGCAATCCGTCCGGTCGCAATGGAGATCCACAAGCCGTGGCCGATGCCATGCTGTATCTGCTTACGCACGCCAGCTATGTAACGGGTGAGTCTATCCGCATTGATGGCGGACAGCATCTGGTGTGACGTCATGGATGCACCGCATAGTGCATCAGTTGGCGTGAAGTCATGAGTACAACGTGCTATGAGTAACAATCCAGTTTTTCTCGTCGGACCATCTCGTTGTGGCAATACGTTATTGCAGGAAGTATTGAATTTACACAGTCAGCTTCATATTAGCTCTGAAACCCACTGGTTTGACGATGATCGAAGCCTTCGTTGTAAATCAATTGAATCTGAAAAAGATCGCAGACAAACGCAGGACTGGTTTTTATCGCTTGCAGATAAACCATTTGGCTACAACGGCAATCCAGAGAAAGGCTGGCTGGAGAGATCAGCTCTGGAACGGGAAGCTCGGGCCACACCAACCGGTGCGCCACGTGATGCTTATTTTGTTGCGTGGTGTAAGCTCGATGCTGCTCAGCAAGGCAAACCCGGATGGGGAGAGAAAACACCACGTCATGTTTTTCGAATCAACGATATTTTGCAGGCACTGCCGGATGCAAAAATCCTGTGCTGTATTCGCTACGCACCGGCTATGATCGCAAGCTACAAACAATGGGGATTGCGCACAGGCCACGACCTGATCGAAGAATCCCAAAGCACCGCCACTGAAGTCGAAAAACAACGAACTCAAGCATCCTATCACCCGGCAATTGCAGCTATGTTGTGGCGCGGAGCTGTACGCAATAGTTTGCGAGCACAAGACCAGTTTGGTGATGAGCGTGTAAAACTCGTTTTCTATGAACAATTGGTTCTACAGCCGGAAACTACGATCACCGATATTGCCCATTGGCTGGGAGAAACATTTGAACCACAAACACTGAACGTTCCTATGGTTAACTCATCCTTTGATCAACATCAAGAAGGCGCCGGGTTTGTTTCACACCCATTGAGTCGATGGCAACAACAATTAAGTGCTGGTGATCTCGCTGTTATTCAGTTGCTGTGCGGAAAAGAGTTGAGTCGCATGGATTATCCACCAGTCAGTGAATGGCATCAGCTATGGCGTGCCGTGCCAGCAATGTTACAGTTGCCAATAGCCGTGTGGCGTGCTGCGCGCGCAAACCAGGACAGAACCGGAAATTTGTTGCCGTATATCTGGCGACGGGTTAAACCAGACTGGCTCTAACTCACTGGTACATGGTCGGGGCATGCTGCTATCCCCACCAATATCAAGTGTACTTGACTAATCTGCACATTTTGCTCCACCACTTTGTACTTCTTTTTTTCTGAAAAGGCCTTTATATAATAAACACCTCCTGTTTAATTGGACCCGTCAGAATCTTATAACGATACTTTGACGTCCAAACCACATGCTAATGACAGTACCATATCGTATGTGATAAATTCTTAAAACGACTCACTGGTATCTCTCTTATAATAAAAACTAAATTCACTGGTCGCCAGATGAATAATGCAGGCTAACCTTACGAAACTAACTTACGCGAAACATCCCGGCAAGGAAAACTAAAAAGATTGCGGAGGCAATATGAGGTGCGTGAGACTGAAGACTTTTTTAACACCAATAGTAATTTTTATAACAACCTCTTTAATTGCCTTTGTTTCTTCAGCAGAGGAAACTACGCGCGACAATTGGACAATTACTCTTGGGCTGGGAGTCTTCCACGGACCCGAGTACATGGGATCTGACGATGCAGAAACGATGTTATCGCCCAATTTCGAAGTGGGATGGAAAGACAAGGTTTTTCTTAATCCAGACGGTATTAGCATCAACTACTATAGAAACGACTCGATAGTTCTTAATGCTATCGTCTCGCAGGGTGATGAACGTGAGGAAAGTCTCAGTACCAACTTAAATGGTCTGGGCAATATTGACACCAGCACAACACTAACACTCGGGGCAGAAATCGATTTGGGGCTCTTTATATCACGCGCAAATCTGACCCGACACATTGGAGGTACAGACGGAACTCAGGCGATTTTTGGCATTGAAACAGTCATTCCACTGCGCATGCTAACGGGTAAACTCAATATCGAGTCAATGGCAGAAACAGAAGATCTCACACTCATTGGCCCATTGATCATTGCAGGAGTGTCAGCAGATTGGGCCGACGATGACTACACCAGAGATTTTTTTGGTGTAAATGCAGAACAATCTGCAGACTCCGGTTTGCCATTACACACAGCAGAGTCTGGCTTTGAGTCAGTTAACCTTGAGCTAGGTGTTTTATACCCCGTTAGCAAATCCTGGATAGTACACGGGCTGGCGGGGTATACAAAACTAATAGGCGACGCTAAAGATAGTCCTGTTGTTAAAGCCAATGATTACATTTTTATTGGCGCATTGATCAATTATCAATTCTGATTTCTCATTACAGTTTTCAGTATAAGTACAGCTCATATCACTTAATTTTTATTGCGAACTATCCAACTAGGAATTAAACCAGCTTGCCGAGATCATGACAGCCGAGACCTCCGATGACACGGACAATGCAGGTTTAGAGCTTGGGATCGCAGTTGAATTAACCCTGGTGTTGTATAAAATTTCGAGTTCAGAAGAATATAGAGCGGTATATAAGGCGCTGCACGGAATTTTTACTGGATTGAGCCTGGTCATTCTAAGTGAGATTCAGAAAAAGTGAGTACAGCGCCTTAGATGCTGCTATAGAAGCAGCGCAGCGGTTCTGAGCCGGAATTTTATGCAACACCAGGGTTACCTCCGGGCATGTTCGATACCTATGAGACCGGCGAGCTGCTACCTCGATAAACCTTAAAACTCGGCAGATATTTACTGCCTGCTGTCATTGCTGGCATCTATCGCTTAGCCATTAAAATAACTGCATCTGGGATGAAGGTTTTTTAGCTGCCGTCTTCTTCCTCGATCCATGCTTTTTTAGCACCTCCTGGCTTGCATCTTTGCCATACTGGCTTTTTCGTATGGCAAAGATTTGATCTTTCATCAGTTTTGCGTTGGTTTTAAAATCGACGATGGGTTTCGGGTAGGTGCCGAGTGCAGTTTTTTCGTAATCAATGATTGCTGCGCTGTCAAAATCTGCTAGTTCAGGTACCCAGCGTTTTATAAACATGCAGTCCGGATCCTGATCGATAATTTGCTTGGTCGGACTGTAGACACGTATGGTGTTGATCCCAACAACACCCGCCTGCATCTGTAACTGTGAAAGATGAATACCCGGTTCGTAGTCCAGGAAGATGCGTGCCAGCGGCTCATGAATAAATCGCCAGCTCAAATGCAAACCGTATACTGCGAAGCTTACTACCATGGCTCGCATTCTAAAATTCATAAAGCCGGTGGCCTGTAGGCACCGCATGCAGGCATCGACCATGGGCACACCGGTATAGCCATTGACCCATG
>CAZNOB010000347.1:0-3941 GCA_964574535.1 uncultured Granulosicoccaceae bacterium
CAGAGGACAGAGGACAGAGGACAGAGGACAGAGGACAGAGGACAGAGGACAGAGGACAGGTTAATGCTGCGTCAACTGTCCTCTGCGTTCCATCCTCCGCAATCTGTACCACCATCCCTGGCGCGCCGACCTTTTCCATGATTACTCTTAGATATTGATTCAACGCAGGTAAGTCAAAAGCCATTGCAAGCGCTTTGCGTTTTTTATCTGCTTATTGTGCAAAATCCCTGGGCGCTTTCAGAACGAATACAACCACGTGTCGATCTGGCACCAGCGATGAAGAATGATTTGCCGAATTTGCAAACGCCGCTTAAAACGACCATGATGTTTTTCGACGATAATATTCTCGATGACAAACATGAGTGATTGGCAAGCCGGTGATCAGGAGGAAAAAATGGCTGTTTCAGAATCAAAAATTGAATTCAAGCATTTGACCAACTATGAAAAACCGTTAATTGAAAAGCCGGAAGAGTCCTTCACCTTGCCGTCTTATCTCTACACCGACCCGGATGTGTACGAGCTTGAAAAAGAACGCATTTTTTACCGCACGTGGCAGTTTGTAGCGCATATAACTTCATTTGAAAAACCTGGTGACTATTCCACTATACAGATTTGTGATCAGAATCTGTTCGTGATAATGGGTAAAGATCGCAAGCTAAGAGCCTTTTACAATGTGTGCCAGCATCGTGCCCACGAGCTATTGCCGGCGGGATTAGGGAATGTTAAAAGCGTTATCGTTTGCCCCTATCATGCGTGGACGTTTGAGCGTGAAGGTGAATTGCGAGGTGCGCCGCGGTCGCAGAATCGTCCGGGCTTTAACAAAGCAGACTATTCTTTAAAGCAAGTGCGTCTGGAGTTGTTCCTTGACTGTGTGTTTGTCAACCTTGACCCGGATGCAACTCCGCTGTCAGAGCGTGCTGCTGATCTGGAAGCAGATGTTCGGCAAAAGCTGCCGCATTATAGTGAGTTCGGTTCTCCGTTAACCGATGGATTGGGAGAAGGTTATCTTGATGCCGGCTGGAAGGTGGTGGTGGACAACTATGTTGAATGTTACCACTGTGATCATGCTCATAAAGATTTTGCGAATATGATTTCAATGGATACCTATCAGCACGATACGTTTGGATTTTGGGCCAGGCAATTGGGTGGTGATATTCGACAAGACAATACCGCCTATGAACTGGCAGATGATGCGCCGGTGATGAATTCCTTTTTTTGGTACTTATGGCCAAACACTACCTTTAACGTATTGCCGGGAACGCAGGAACTGAATATCGCTGCGATTCGCCCATACGGACTGGAGCGATCATATTTTGGCGGCCAAACGCTCTCTACCACTGGTCAGTTTGATCAGTCCCGCGCTGCCTATGTGAATAATGTGTTAGTTCCGGAAGACGTATCGTTGTGTGAAAGCGTTCAGCGTGGCTTGAAATCGAAAGGATATACGCAAGGCCCTATGATGGTTGACCCTGACCGGTCTGGCCGTGGTGAACATGCCATCCATCACTTTCATCGATTAGTCCAAAAGAATTTGGGATAGGGCAGGGAGTTATTTTGGGGTATAAGCAGTTAAGACTTAGCGATGACATCACACTGATTCAGGAGACAGGTGTGGCAAATTTTATGCGCTGCAACATCTGGCATGTGAAAGGCCGTGACTTTGATTTAGTGATAGATACAGGCATGGGGCTTGATCCGTTAAAACAATGGATTATGCAACATACTACCCGTCCCATTAAGGCAGTGGTTACTCACTGTCATTTTGATCATTCAGGTTGTTTGCACGAATTTGATGCCCGGCTGGGGCATCCGGCTGAAGCTGACATTCTGGCGCATCCCACCAATCAAAAAACAGTATTTGATGGTGCGTGGACAAAGATTGCTATTGTTGATTCAACGCAGCATCCCGACTTTAACGCTCAAAGCTATTCGGTGAAGGCTGCGCCCTTAACCGGTTATCTGGATGAAGGTGATGTTATTGATCTTGGTGACAAGGCGTTTCAGATCTTGCACTTGCCCGGTCACTCACCAGGGTCGATTGGATTATGGGATATAGACAATAAAATTCTTTTTTCGGGCGATGCTTTGTACGATGGTGAGTTGCTGGATTCGCTTTATCATTCTGATATTGAGCAGTATCTCAACACGCTGTATCGGATAGATGCTTTAGGAATACGTATTTTTCACGCCGGGCATTACCCGTCGTTCGGTCGCGATCGAATGAAATCTCTGATTCAAAGTTATCGTGAAGGCCGGAATAGTCTGGGTGATGTTGAAGCCTGGTTTGCAAGTAATAAAGACAACCTTAACGATATTTTTGCTGACCAGGACTGGTCAGACACTGCTGCTTAAAAATCATGGGCATTAATTCACTGATCAGATGATCGGTGGCAAGGTTAAGAGTCTATTGCCAGGGTTTTCACCGTGACAGACCTTTTGATTTAAAGGTTTGCAGGCATGTGAAAACGTTGCAGAAATTCATCCTGAAAATTCTCTTCAATGCACTGTGCCAGCCGGTCGAGTTGGTGCTCACGAATATAGTCCATATCAACAACAGTTTTTGAATCAAGGCCTGCCCACTTGAGTAGTTGTCCAGCTGCCTCTGGCTGATCGAAAATGCCGTGTAAGTATAGTCCGATCACCTGATTGTCAGCACTATAAGCGCCGTCATTTCTACTATGTTCGTCGCGATTCGACATACATAGCATTTGACGTTTTTGTTGGGTTTCGCCTAGTCTGGTGATACCACAGTGGATTTCATAACCACCGAGCTTTGATCCTTCAAAGTCCGGGTGTAAAAACCGTCCACTAACGTTGCCCAAATGTTTTGAGGCCTGAAGTACGGTATCTGTGTCGAGTAATGAAAACCCGCTTGAACATCCCGGGGCATCCTCGATTCCCTGTGGATCATCAATGGTATGCCCAAGCATTTGATAGCCACCGCAAATTCCCAGCACTTTCCCACCGTAACGCAGGTGAGTGTTCAGGTGTTGTTTCCAGCCGGCATTGAGTAGAGATTTCAGATCGCTGCGGACATTCTTCGAGCCCGGAAGGATGATCAAATCTGCCGGTGGTGGTACTTGATCAACGGAGACATAAGTAAGATTAACTTCTGGGTGCAGCCTGAGTGCGTCAAAGTCTGTATGGTTACTTATTCTGGGTAGCACCGGTACTACAATATTCAGTTGTTTATTTTCGCTATTGGTTTGTTGGGTATTGATTGCGTCTTCTGCATCCAGATAAAAGTTTTGCAGAAAGGGCAGTACAGCCAACACCGGTTTTGCCGTACGTTTTTCCAGCCATTCCAGTCCGGATTCAAGTAGTTTTATATCGCCGCGAAATCGATTAATAACAAAACCAATGACTCGATCCTGCTCACTTTGTGATAGTAGATCCAGAGTGCCAACCAAGTGCGCAAATACCCCGCCTCGGTCAATATCTGCAACAATAATTACGGGGCAGTCAACAGCTTCGGCAAAACCCATGTTTGCGATGTCGTTTTCGCGAAGGTTGATCTCTGCCGGACTGCCAGCACCTTCAACAATGATATGGGCGTATTGTTCAGTCAGCCGGTGATGAGATTCCAGTACTGCATCCATCGCAACCTTCTTATAGTCATGGTATTGAGCAGCCTGCATCGCATCAATTGCATGGCCATGAATAATCACCTGAGCTCCGGTGTCGGATGAAGGCTTAAGCAGTACCGGGTTAAAGTCTGTATGTGCGGGTATCCTGCAGGCCTGTGCCTGTAGTGCTTGTGAGCGGCCGATTTCTCCGCCGTCGATTGTCACGGCGCTGTTTAATGCCATGTTTTGCGGTTTAAATGGTGCTACCGAATAACCGCGATTAACCAGCATACGGCACAGACCGGCCACTAGTACACTTTTCCCTGCATCAGAGGTAGTGCCCTGGACCATCAGTGTGTCCGGGTTTTTAAATGA
>CAZNOB010000348.1:0-3929 GCA_964574535.1 uncultured Granulosicoccaceae bacterium
CTATAGCGTTACCTTCTCTGTAACTTTAACACCGGGCTTGTACAACAACTGGATAGATCGCCGCTTCGGGCGATCTATCCTATTCGTTGTACAACAACTGGATAGATCGCCGCTTCGGGCGATCTATCCTATTCGTTAGGATTTCTTTGCATTTTCGATTTCAAGCGAACTGTGCAGGGTATAAGCAACTTCCGGAATTTCGCTAAACTCAACGTACCGTGATAGATATGTGGCTTTACTGCTACCCAATATTCCACTAGGTTTAAGGCGTTTTGACTTAATCTTTCCCACAAAACACTCAAACGCAAAACCATACATTATGAACATAACCGACTGATACGGCGTAATAAATGGCGCGAACACCATATTACGTAGATCATCCATAGAGAAGTCAATACTATTCTTCCTATTTCGAAGGCGACAAAAGCCAACAAGAATTCTTCCCCTAGGTAGAAATGTTTGATTTTTTACGTGTTGATACAGCTCGCTTTCTAATGTTTGTGACAGCTGGACCTGTTGAAAAAACGGATGCTTTGACATAGAAATGCGCCAAAGAGTTGAAAGGACGAACATCCTTAAACGCTTTGTATTAATATCTGTAAAACGGACCCCATCAACCAGCCTGCTTGAGGTTCCATTTTGACCCTTGAGAACTCCAATACCATATTGATCATAGTTTTGATTTAGATTTCGTTCACAGCAGCTACAGAATATATACTGTCCACCCGTGTCTGGTGGCGCACCTGATTCAGTGGCTCCGAGATCAGTTACCTGAATCATTTTTCCAGAGCCTTCTTTAAGGATGAGCCTGAACGCAGACTCTGGCATTGCATGAGAATCGACTAAATCTTTTACGTTAAGACAGAGACCACATTTACCATATTTCATGTAAGAACTACCTTTCGATCCTAACGCCCCGTTTACCCGCAGCGCATGTGGTGGCCGTTTGTGTGCAATAATAGCGAGGGACGAGCTGCACACAAACGGACACCGCGTGCGCTGTCGGGTACAACGGCTTGTTAGAATAAAACGCATCCACCTGGCACGGAACTCTCAGGCTACTGATCTTTCAGCAATATTTATACAGCATTCTGGCGACACACTACAAGTTGCCGTCTTTCAGGTTGGTGCTATCTCACACCATTTATTCTTGATTCACTCAAACGGAGTCACCCAACAACGAAGGCTCGACAGCTTGCGGCTATAGTGACCCTGCAACGCTTATAAGGGTGAACGCCATGTTCCTGTGCGTTACTCAAGCGAAACTACAATGAATGATACGTTTGAACAGACCTTAACGAAGTCGCCCCACAACGAAGCTATTATTGGCAACAGCGGCACAGAACAATTAATACCGGTAACGCTAAACGCCGGAATCATGTGCGTCACTTTACGATAACGCACATTCCAACAGGATTGACGGCCGTTTAACGATGCCCGGTACATATTTAAGCGTTTCCCGATAACTATTTCGTGGGACTGTCATGATAAGAATGAAATTGATAAACCTACCGATCCATCATCTTACTGCCCACACACTCAAACACAATCTTACGGCTATACGTATTCTAACGCCTTGCTCAGTCGCAGTGTACGCGGTGTTGTTTGTGTGCGAAAATGGGAGCGCAGCGAGCATGCACACAAATCGACACCGCGTACACTGTCGGCTGCAGCAACTTGTTAAGTGGCTTTTATCTATTTGTAGGGACTACAGTCTAAATTAAGTACCTTACACCACGCCAAAGCAATATCATTTTCTTTGTACAATGGTGTTCTGTTTCTTATGAGAAAATGGCCTATTTGAATTACATTAGCAATAATTCCAACAAACAATAATACGTGAAATGCGCTATCCACACTAATTGAAATATGTTCTACAAATGTAGGCAAGAAGTTAGATATTTTGAATTTCAACATGTGAAGGAGTAGCACTAAACCACAGATTAGAGTAATAAACGAAATGCCGCAAAATATATACCCATGGGCGGCCAGATCAGACCGTGCTACCTGACAACCATATAGCCTTACCTCCCCATCTTTTTGCTTCCTGTCATTCCGAAAGTACCACCAATCTGATTCCCATGCAGAAAACTTGTTGACTCTGAGGTAGCTAGAATAAGTTCTAATTACTGCTCTAATTTTTACGCTCTGTAAAAAAAGAACCCACAATAATATTATGAAGCCGATATAGCTTATTACGTTACTACGCCAGTTTAAATCTACGGATGCCTCTTCTACCGGAATTATACTTTTACCAATAAGAGCAAACGCAGTTATCGTAGCTGCAGTCATCAAAAAACGATGATTTACCAATTGATTTATTTCTGAATGTATCTTGGCTACATCAAGAGATAAACAATCTGTGGACCTTCCGCCACTGTAGTGTGATTGAAACACGAATTTCTCCTTACTTGCAGTCAACTAGATGCTCCCTTTTTCACTTAACGCCCGCTTCAGTCGCGGTGTATGCGATGGCCGTTTGCATGACAAAATGAGAGGTACGAGCATTCATGCAAATGGACAGCGCGTACACCGTCGAGCTGGAAGCGCTTGTTAGAGTTCTTCTCAGTACTCTTTGCCAAGCTTGCTTAACTGCTTCTCTATTCGATCTCGATCCAGTCCATATTTATCTATAAACATTCTTAAAGTACTATCTCTCTTCCTCATATTGCAGCTCGCACAGACATAAACCATATTAACTAGCGTTGATAAACCACCACGAGAAACAGGATAAATATGATCGGCGTGAGGATGATCACCAAGATCGTTACCGCAGTAAGGGCATAGATGGTCTTTTTGTAACCGCATTTTGACAGAAGCTGCAAGCTCTCTCGTTTTCTTGTCAGCTTGCGCGACCCTGGCCATTTTAGACCTTTGTTTTTCCTTTTTCGCCTTTTTTAGCTTTGCCTGTTCCAACTCCCGACCTAGATAGTCTGGTATCATCTTCCAATCAGAGTGCATACATCTGTTATTTGGATAGCGCTCATAAGGAAATTCCAGCTCAGGAACATCAATTAAAGCTTTTTTCTCACCCTCGCAGAGTTCGCGCTCTAGATTATGTAGATTCAAAGATGCCTCGTCTGTCATAACCTCTGATCGAAATAGACCAAGAATTTTCTTATAGCTGTATTTTGATCGTTTTAGTTCTAATATCTTTTCGTTAGTTTGAGCGCAGTAATACTTCCATTTTTCAAAATACTTTTCATTTCTAGCGCTCCATAACAGATGCTTTTTATAGCGTTCTTCGTGGTCCGCTATTTCTGCCTCAATAGTCTTAACGCTACGAATTCTCTTTTTATTTCTGTGTCTATATGCCATTTTCTACTCTAACGTCCACTTCAGCCGCACTGTATGCGGGGGCTGTTTGTGTGCGATAAAGTGAGCTTGCGAGCTGCACACAAACTGACACCGCGTACAGTGTCGGCCTGGAAGTGCTTGTTAGAATAACGTCCCGATACTTCTACTGCCACCTTGGCTCACTCCTTGGTTATTTTCTCTGGCTTTTCTTTTTTTGAGAATAACACAGAACTTTAATTACCCAATGAACTTGCCAAATTCTGCCCTACATGCCGGCTACAATGCTACAAGTTACGTTGATGTATTTCTTGTGCCGTGATTTCTATTATTTTTTTACTCTGCTTCCTTCCTTGTTTGCAATACCACATTCCCCGCTGCTTTGTTGCGGCCCCATACAACTACGCGACTTTTATCCTTACACTGCACTTGGAGCCTACAAGATGCTTAAGGGGAGTGAGCCAACACAGGTTCTTAATTCTAACTTATGTTATACCGAATCTTCCATTATAGAGATATACCGAATCTTCCATTATAGAGATATACCGAATCTTCCATTCACTGGATATGCCGCAAATCCTGGCAATGCGATAAACAAACCCATATCGCTCACATATGTCTGCTGCAAATTTGTA
>CAZNOB010000349.1:0-3882 GCA_964574535.1 uncultured Granulosicoccaceae bacterium
CAGCCTGGACGGGGCATTGCCATTGCAAGAACTCTCGCGTTACTGCCTAATTAAGAACCAACGTCACGAAAGTTGACAATTACACACAAGGAATCACATGGCTTTCATTAGAATTCTGGTCGCTCTGATTGCTATTGTGACCACAAACATTGCGACGGCCGCCAATGAATTAACGACAGAACTGTCAATTGACGATGCGCGCCATTTATTGGGCAGAACCGGATTCGGCGCCAGCGCTTATCAAATAAACCAGCTGCTTGGAAAATCCAGAACAGAAGCAATCGACAGCATCGTTGATGGGCTAACCACAGGAAAGACTTCAATCCCGCCACCAGAATGGATAAACCAGCCTGCGCCGCATCACTGGGCAAAAAACCAGCTACCGAAAACTGCACGGCGAGAATTCAATGAAGCACGGTATGCAGAAATTGAAGCACTCAGGCTTTGGTGGGTATCAGAGATGATTCAGACCCCTACCCCGCAGACCGAGAGACTTATTTTGTTTTGGCATAACCACTTTGCCACCGGATTTTCGGGCATAAAAGACCAGGCTATTTCCATTGCCAGACAACACATGACTTTCAGATCAATGGGCACTGGAAATTTTCGAGCATTACTAAAAGCCATCATTCGTGACCCGGCTATGTTGGATTACCTTGATAACAACAATAGTCGGAAGTCAGCCCCGAACGAAAACCTGGCGCGTGAATTACTGGAGCTGTTTACCCTCGGGGAAGGAAACTATACCGAGTCAGATATCAAAAACGCCGCGCGAGCACTGACCGGCAACAGCATTGCTCCGGTGAGTAATCTCCAATATCAATTCAAAGCAGATCTGCATGACAACGGCACGAAAACCATTTTCGGCAAGCGAGGCAACTTTAACGGTGACGACGTGGTGGATCTTATTCTGACCCAACCAGCCGCCGCCGAATTTTTAGCCACAAAATTCTGGAGAATGCTGGTCAGCGACAGCGCGCCCACCGAACAACAAATCAAACCCATTGCCCGGCAGTTCAGAACCGCCGATTATGACATCAGGACTCTATACAGAGCTGTGTTGCAAAGCGATGACTTTTGGGCAGCAGCTAATCGTGCCAGCATTGTGCGCTCACCGGTATCGCTAACCGTAGGTACAATTCGTTCGACTGGCATCGTTCCGGTCAGCTGGCAAACACTACCGAATACGATGGCACAACTCGGTCAGCAGCTATTTGATCCCCCCAATGTTGCCGGCTGGCCCGGCGGACGTGCGTGGGTAACCCCCGGCCGCCTGCTCAACCGCCTGGAATGGCTAAACTCGCTTGATAACAGTTGCACCGGATCCGCTTGCGACCCATCAACCATGAACACCATGGGTGGAAGTAACACAGGGATGTCAGGCGACAATAAAAGAAACCGAATGGTCGCAGCGGAATCTAGCGATCAATTGGTCATCAGAATGGCATCAGAAGAATTTGACGGACCAGCCAGATACAAAGTCACTTTGCTGCGTGGTGACATTCTGTTGTGGACCAGTGGTGAACAAGCGCTACCCGGTGGTCACGATACACAACGCTTTGGACGTATTAAAAACTCAAAATTTCTGCCATGGCGGAATGTGAGTTTTCAACTGCCGGATCACGCAAAAAAATTTTCAACAATAGAAATCGAATACCTAAATGATAAAAATCGTACTGGCGTTGAACGAAATCTATTTATTGAATGGGCATCATTCAATGAGAAGTTCTATTCGGCAAAACAAGGGACACAAACCAACAACTGCCCCAACCGAAAGAATGCTCGGCATGGCTCACTACTGTGCAATAGCAAGCTCCTTTTAAGCAAAGCATCGGCTGTCACTACGATTCCAGCCACTGCTCATGACGATACTCTGTCTGTCGCGCAAGTGTTTCTAAGAGAAGTCCGTGATCCGAAACATGGCAAAGGCAAGAAGAAATTCAGTTACTTCTCATTGACACTATCTGACGTAAGTTTGGGTGATCGACACTGGCATTCGATCACCACTTTGTACGGCTACGCCGCCAAAAACAAGCAATACAGCCTGCGACTCAATTCTCATGGCTGCTGGCCGGACTGCCTTCAGGAATGGCCGGAATGCAGCAATATCACCGGCGATGAATCGGCATCACGGACACTGGCGATTACCCTAAAATCCGACAGAAATAAAAAATATTGTGCTTACGATTCATTAACGACGGCAGATAAGAAACTGATCAACACACTGTGGCATAGTCTGCCTCCGCTGTATGAACTCATCAAAGAAAACCCCAAGCTTGACCGCCATAAAACACAAAAAGCTTATAGTGCCTGGGCACCACACGTAGAGAAAATCACCGGCATTGTCAAAAGCATGCAGATAACACCTGCAGAGAAACCGGCAACCTTCGAACTGAAAAATAAACCGACGAACCAGCACACTGCACTCTACACAGCAGAGCTACCACAACCGGCAGGGAGAAACCCGGCACAGCTCAAAGACGACTTCCAGACTTTATTCACACAGTATCCAAATTCTGACCTGCGCACCGTGCTTTTGCCTGTGGCCACTGATGCACAAACCATCACTAACCCTGCTCTGCAAGACGTGTTAACCAGTCTTGCCTTTCAGCTAAAGTAGGAACCGATTATGAACCGCAGACAACTACTACAACTGATGAGCACAGCTGCGCTGTTGCCGGTTATGCCATTTCGTCTTAGCCAGGCCACCGGCTATCGCGATCGCAGAGTGATACTTCTGGAGCTTGCAGGCGCTAACGACGGACTCAATACCGTGGTGCCTTATAGCGATGAAAGGTATTACGAATTGCGCCCAACCCTTGGTTTAAAGACCGACAATTTGATTACCCTGGATAGTCAATTCGCACTACACCACGCCCTTCAACCGGTTATGCCTCTTTGGGAGTCCGGCGAGTTTGCGATTGTGCATGGACTGGGATATCCCTCACCCAATCGTTCGCACTTTAAGTCGATTGCGTTGTGGGAAACCGGTGGTGATGGAAACCGTGCCGCCAGAAACGGCTGGTCAACTCATGATATCGAGCACGCTTATGCCAGCTCAGAGCTGGATGCCCATGGCATTGTGCTGGGTGGCGACATGGGTGTTTTCTCCAATGCAGAGGGCAACTGGCTGTCAATGAGTTCGGTCGATCAATTTTCAAACCTGAAGACACCGGCCACTGAAATTGCGGCTTCAGATAATCCTGCCATGGCCATGCTGCTTGAGAGCGCTCAGGTACTACAAACCTCATTGACACGTATCTCTGAGAAAATTAAAAACAATAGAAAACGGGTTCGAGTACCGGGCGGTGCTTTTTCGCAGCAAATGTCTCATGCGATTAATATTATTAATTCGGAGGTTGATGTCCCGGTTATTAAGCTGAGTCTCGGTGGTTTTGATACTCACGAAGGGCAGCTTTATCGACAACATGGTTTATTAAAACAAGCGGCCGTTGCCATTGCCGCTCTGCGTAAGGAGCTACAAAAAACAGGTCATTGGGATAACACCGTCATCGTGACCTATTCAGAATTTGGTCGGCGGGCTGGCGAAAACAAGAGTGCCGGCACAGACCATGGCACCGCGGCAGCACATATCATAGCCGGTGGTCAGGTTCGCGGCGGGTTGTATGGCGAGGCACCTGATCTGGGTATTCTGCACGATGGAGATCTGCTATACACGATGGACTATCGTGCGGTGTATAGCAGGTTGTTGACAGATTGGTTGCAGCTTCCTACAGATCGATTTAATGAGTATTCTGATTTACGGCTGGATGGGTTGTTGCTTTAGGGGTTTGAGGTTGTGCGCTATCGCGCAGTAAACCGGATATCCCTGCCGGGGGCCTTCATTTTTGAAAAGACCAAAAGCGGCATGCCCTTCAGGCG
>CAZNOB010000350.1:0-3880 GCA_964574535.1 uncultured Granulosicoccaceae bacterium
TACCTGGAATGCTTTTGTTGGCAGGATTAGGTTTTGCCTATCGTAAAAAGAATCCGCCAGAATAGAGTGTAGGAGTATTCGCCCCGGCTAGTGGCGTGGTGTCCCAGCCGGGGGCCTTCATTTTTGAAAAGACGCTTTCATTAATGAGGGTATGACCCTTGATGTTGCACGTTCTTGCTACGCAGGTTCTTCGGCGCTAGCCTGCGTTGTTTGTTTTAAGGCAGTTGTAGTGCCTGGCCGAATTCGATCAGATATCGAGTTGGCCATAGCTTACCGGTGACCCAGTAAGCTTTGCGTTCGGGGTCATAGGCAATGCCATTGAGGACTTTTTCATCGCGACCTGAAGAGTTGTTTTTCAGCAAGTCTTCCAGATTATAGAATCCGATGATTTTTCCGTTGTTCGGGTTGATTTTGAGAATTACCGGGCTTTGCCAGACGTTGGCCCATAGAAAGCCTTCAGCGTATTCCAGTTCATTGATTTGCCGCACGGATGTGTTGCCGCTGTGTATTTTTATTTCGCGTTCAATTTCGAAGTTTGTCGGATTACGGAAATAGATGGCGTCACTGCCGTTGCTCATGATGAGCTGAGCGCCATTGTTGGCCAGGCCCCAGCCTTCGCCTTCATAGCGGAGCTCGCGCTTCGTGGCCAGCGTTTTAGAATCCAGAACCAGCAGAGTATTTTCGCGCCAGGTAAGTACATAGACTTCATCTTGAAATAATGTGAGTCCTTCAGTGAAATATTTGTCAGGCAGTTTTGTTTCAGCAATGGTGGTGTTTCCTGCGAGAGTATATTTCCGAACCTTCGACTTGCCGTACAGCCCGCTGGATTCGAAAAGATTGCCGCCGGAAATTTCGAATCCCTGCGTAAATAAAGAGGCATCGTGTGTTGATTGTTCGATGATTCTATAGTGAAAATTCTGTTGGGCGGTTGCGGGCGTTGTCAGCAACAGGCAGCACATCAGCAAGCGAATTTTAAACCATGGTAGCATCATGAGTATGGGTTGCCGGATTGAGGTTGGCTTGTTGTGTAAAAAAGTTGTGATGTCGGCACTGATCTGGGCGGATGATCATCACATGAATGTGATCACTGTAACCGACCTGACGTTACGATTAAAAGCGAATATTACTTCGGTTGGTGTTTTTCCATTCGATCGTTGAACTTCCCGGCTTCGGCAACCAGCCACGCTTTGAACTTCTGAATGCGAGCGTCATTCTCGCGAAAGTCCGGATATACCAGCGACGTGCCCTGTGTGAGTGGTGAAACCAGATTGAACAGTATTTGCAGTCGACCGGTATCCAGCTCATCAACGCACAGGGACAGGCGGGTAAGTGCGGTGGATTGTCCGGACATAGCTGAAAGGACCACATTTTCACTCGCAGAGAATTCAGTGACCTTAAGCTTGCTTTTGTCTAGTGGCAACGACTGCAGGTACAGTTCTGTCTCATGACCGGTGATATCCGGGTAATGGTTTTCGGAAAAACGTGTACCGTCCATTGATAACGGGTGTAGTAGTAAGTTGTCTAAATTGTCCCCGAGTTTTTTTGCGAGCTCCGGCGTAGCAACAAGGCACAATGAGTCAGGTATGAGGAATTGCCTGATTAGTCCATCTTCATCCTGTGCGCCTAAACGCACTGCTGCATCTACTTGCCCGTTGAATAGATCGGTCTTGGTACCAGATGTGTGAAGGTGTAACTCGAATTCGTCGTGCGCTTGCTGGAATCCGTCCAGCCTGGGAATTAACCAGCGGGATGCGAATGACGGTAGTGTAGTCACCGTCAACACATTGCTGTTTGCCGAGCTTGTGGCGCGATCAAGCGCACTGTTAATACTTTCCAGCGCCGGGCGTGTGGCGTTGATGAGGTCCTGGCCGGCGGGGGTGAGCACCAAACGCCGGGCCAGACGTGTAAACAGTGGGGCGCCAATTTGTTTTTCCAGTGTGCGCACTTGCTGGCTGACTGCAGCCTGGGTGATGTTTAGTTCCTGTGCTGCGGCTGTGAAGTTCAGGTGGCGTGCTGCCGCCTCAAAGACTCGAAGCCCGTTTAGCGAGACGTTGTGTTTATCCACAACAATAGCTAATGGTTTGATAAGAAATCATCGTTTTATCTCTGTGCGTTTGTGGACGAGAATCTGTATTAAGGTAAACACAAACGGAGCTTCATTATGGAACATAAATTTACAGCGCTGCAAGGAGGTGCAACGAAATTTCTAATACTGGAAAGCGGCTTTGTTAGATTAAAGCGGCTGCTGGATCAGTGGAATCAAAATCTGGTGACGCGTAAGCAGTTACGTGAGCTGGACGATGATCAGTTAAAGGATATTGGTATCGATAGAATTTCTGCGCAGCGTGAATCCGGAAAGCCATTTTGGGAAAATTAGTGAGGTTGGAACCGATTATTGCGGGTGGCGAAAACCGGTTTCATTATAGCTTTTTTATAAATCGTTTATGGAATGGTTAACAGGGAGTGTTCAAGCCTGATAAGATGGTCTAGTGATCTGATTTTATGGTGATAATTTGATGCTTATGTTAAATAACCTGCGCTTGCGTCAGGTTAAGGCCTGGTTGGTGTTGTCAGTGTGTCTGATTTCATCGAGTACTGTTGCTGCTCCATTACTGAATACCAGTATTGAAAAATTATCAGGTCGGATTATTCGATCGCTATCCGTCGCTCCTTTTGATAGCGAGTTAATTATTGCAGGCAATAAAGGCAAGAACGCCGGCGATGCCACCGTGTTTGCCAGCGATAACGGTGGGATCAGTTGGCGTTTTTTGAATCAGGGTCAATCACTCAATCCTGCAGCCAGTGATGTTCAGGCGGTTCACTATTTAAACCCTCGCATTGTGTTGGCCGGAACATGGAAACATGGGCTGTATCGATCAGTAGATGCAGGAAACACTTTTGCGCGAGTAAGTAGTTTCCCGTCAACTGATGTGCGCAGCATTGCTGTTGATCAGCGTGATGCCAGTTTAGTCTATATTGGGACCGGGGCTGACGGTGTCTTTAAAAGTACTGATGCAGGTGTCAACTGGCAGGCAACGTCGTTAAATAAAGGTTATATCTGGTCACTACGAATTAATGCGAACGGCGACTTGCTTGCCTCGTCACCCAGTTCTGGTTTGTATTTTTCGAATGATGGTGGCAAGAGTTGGAAGCGGTCTCTGCAAAGTGTGAAAGCCTCTGATGCTGTAGTCAGCGCTTCGCAGAAAGTGGTTGCTGTGGCTGCCGAAGACGGATTGCATGTTTCGCGCGATGGCGGTGAGCAGTGGGTGCAACCCGCAAAATTAAACGGCTTGCGGTTGTCGTCAGTTCAGTTTGATATCGCAGATGCAAATATGCTTTGGCTTGGCGACTGGGGCGGTGGTGTATGGAAGTACTCATTGTCTGATAGCAGTGTGTCTCAATCACACGCCGGCGTTTCGGTGCTGCATATAGCGCAGAATACAAATTCCTTATTACTGGGTAGCTGGGGGAAGGGGTTGCGCATCCAGCCGCGATCGGGGTCGAGTAGCCACCTGATTGAAGCGACCAAGGCGGGTGATGCGGGAATTGTTCGGCAGCTATTGCGGGCGGGTTCTGACCCGGATGTTTTTGACCGGGCACGGAATACCTCACTGATTTTTGCTGCGCGTGACGGTCAGCTGGAAATTGCTGACTTGTTAATCAAAAGCGCTGCCAATGTGAATTGGGTAGACGGTGAAGGGGTAACGCCTTTGATTTTGGCGGCGCATAAAAATCATCCGGCGGTGGTTGAGCTTTTACTGAAACATAAAGCTGATGTGAATGTTGTTGATGGCTTTGGCCGGACGGCGATCGAGTATGCTGCTCGCCGTGGTAACAATGATGCGATATTGAAGATGTTGCAGGGGCGTCGTTAGGGGGA
>CAZNOB010000351.1:0-1102 GCA_964574535.1 uncultured Granulosicoccaceae bacterium
TTCGGCTTTTGAAAAGTGACTCCGCCTGAAGGGCATGTCGCTTTTGGTCTTTTCAGAAATGAAGGCCCCCGGCAGGGACACCCCACCAGCCAATCACCCCAAAAAAACACCCAATTAACACCCAATTAACACCACAACAGCCCCTTAAGCACTCCCATAACATATAATAAAACCCCACCCCACACAGCAACGCACCTATGAAAAACTCAGTCGAGATCATCGAAGTCTCTCCCCGAGACGGAATCCAGAATGAACCGACATTGCTGTCGACTGAAGATAAACTGTCATTGATCAATCGCGCTGTAGAAGCCGGCGCGTCGCGAATTGAAGTCACCAGTTTCGTCAACCCTAAAAAAGTGCCGCAAATGGCAGACGCCGACGAAATCGCTGCCGCTATCCCGCGTGATTGCGCTGCCAAAACAATAGGACTGGCGTTAAATAAACGCGGATTCGAGCGCGCCTGCAATGCCGGACTGGATGAAGCCAACTATGTGGTGGTTGCAAGCGACACCTTCGGCCAGCGCAACCAGGGCGCAACCACGGATCAGTGCATTCAAACTCTAAGAGAAATCACTGAGTCTTCGCAATCTCCCACTAAAATCGGTGTCACTATCGCCGCCGCCTTTGGCTGCCCCTTTGAGGGCGAGATGCCACTGGACAGGCTGATCAATGTGGTCAAAGGCTGCATGGAGTCCCAGCCCTTCGAAATTGCTCTGGCAGATACGATTGGCGTGGCTACACCAGTCGATGTAAAAACCCGCGTCGATGCGGTAAAACAACTATACCCCGATATTCCAATAAGACTGCATTTTCACAACACTCGCAATACCGGGATTGCCAACGCCTGGGCAGGTTTAGAAGCTGGAGCCACGGCACTGGATTCAAGCTTTGGCGGTGTGGGTGGATGCCCGTTTGCACCAAAGGCCACCGGCAATATTGCCACAGAGGATCTTGTTTTTATGCTTGAACGTTCTGGCGTCAGCAGCGGAGTCGCTCTGGACAAGGCGATTGAAGCGGCCGCCTGGCTTGAGGAAAAGCTGGGTAAAACTGTACCCGGAATGGTGATGAAGGCAGGCGCTTTTCCATAGGGCAATCAACCCCG
>CAZNOB010000351.1:1202-3839 GCA_964574535.1 uncultured Granulosicoccaceae bacterium
TGGCGACCGAATTACTGGCGGTACCGCCCGCCCCTCATTGACAACCGGTTACAAGACTGGCAAAACACTGACCCGCAATGTCGTTTTTGCTAATTTCCCGATCATTCCAATATTAATTTTACGGACACCTTGCCACATGATCAAAGCCCTGCAGGATTCATCTCCCGGAGTACTTATTGTTCGCGTACTGATCGCCGCCGCGATCGTTTTTACCACCTACAACCCCACAGGCAAATCCGTGTTCCACTGGATTCAAAGCCACCCCAACCCGACCGATGCATGGGTGATTCTTGTCGCAATCATTGCTGTGCTGCTCAACATGGCTCTGTTAATCGCAGCATGGAAGGCACTGGGCATGCTCGGCACCGTAATTATTCTAATATTAATGGCTGCACTGGCGTACTTGTCCCTGCAGGAAGGCTGGGTGGCAGCAGGCAATGCCGCATCACTTCAATGGCTGGGTCTGGTCCTCTATAGTGTGTTTCTGGGTATTGGACTGGCCGGTGCCATTCTTTGGCGAAGAGCAACGGGCCAGGTTGTAGTAGACGACATAGACGACGCATAAAAAATCATCAGTGGGGCGAGAGCATTTTCGCTTCGCCCCACTCACCCTACTCCACTCTATCTATTCCGCACTAAAAATACTTGCGATTAACCTCGTTACCCGGTTTTAACAACGCCTATGTGGTGTTGGTTCTTGCTCCATTCTTTTGGGGTGGAAATTCCGTTGCGGGAAAGCTGGCATCACTGGACTGGGAGCCGTTCACAGCAACCAGTTTGCGCTGGTTAATGGCCAGCCTGCTCCTGTTGCCATTTGCGCTAAAGTTCATACGCAATGATTACTCCGCTCTTAAAGGTTCGGCGTTAACCCTGTTCGCACTGGGTGCGAGCATGTCGATGTTCAGTCTGTTGATGTATTTTGCTCTTAACTATACCTCCGCCATCAATGTCAGCATCGAACAAGCCGCGATGCCAGCAATGATCATGCTGGCCAATTTCATGGTGTTTTCACAACGCGTAACTGTCTTACAAATAAGCGGTTTATTGTGTTGCGTACTCGGGGTACTGATCACCACAACAAACGGCGCACCGCATTTATTTTTTGAGCAAGGCCTGAACCGTGGCGATGCAATCATGATGCTGGCCTGTGTGTTCTATGCCGCGTACACGTTCGGCCTGCGATGGCGCCCGCCAATCCATTGGTTAAGCTTTTTGTGGGCAATCTGCACCAGCGCGTTTATTGTCACTATTCCGTTTGCACTTTGGGAATCCCAACACAGTGTCAACCAGCTCTCCCTCGCCACTCTGACTGATCCAGGCTTACGGGGCTGGACGGTGATGGTTTATATCATTCTCTTTCCGACCATTGTCGGTCAACTGTGTTACGCACGCGGTGTTGACCTTATTGGCGGAAATCGAGCAGGCATTTTTATTAACCTGGTGCCTATTTTTGGTTCACTGCTGGCCGTGCTGATCCTGCGTGAAACATTTCAGATCTATCACGCCATTGGCCTTGTTATGGTGGTAGGGGGTATCTCATTCGCAGAGCGTCACACAAGTCGACACTGACTAAGCTGTGAAGAAAAACGCAACTGACTGGCGTTGCGTCAAACAGCCGCTCAAACCATTCAATAGTCGCTATGCACTCAGCCTAAATCCGGCTTCAGTCAAAGTATGTTCACGCTTGTACGCTATTTTTTAACCAGTCAAGTACGTTAGCTGCATTCTGATCAGGAGGGAAAACCGGGAAGAATACTTTCTTAATGCTGCCGTTGTTCGCAATAAGTGTGAGCCTTTTATACAACTCCATGCCATCCACAGTAAACGTGGGCAGACGCAGCTGGTTTTTATACTGCAGTGTTTCATCACTAAGCAGGGGAAATGGCAAATGCAAACGCTCCAGTGCTTCGCGCTGATAATCAGTGCTCTGGCTACTGACCCCATAAACGGCTGCACCGACCGACTGAAGTTCATGGTAGTGATCTCTAAAACTACATGACTGTGGTGTGCATCCTCTGGCACCCGGTATGGCATCCCAGTTGTCAGGCAAAGCAATATCAGGGCGGCCGGTCATCGGGTAGAAGTAAAGCACAGTCCATCCGGATACCTGAGCCGGAGCCACCAGGCCCCCGCTGGTTGAAGGCAATGATATCAGCGGCAAATCTAAATCGGCCAGATGATCGGCCTCACCGTTATCCTCAGGGGCAGGTAAATCACTTGGCAGACTGGTGAGGCTCACCATGTTAAAGGCTCCTTAATTAACAATTGATCAACCATACGATAAACCACCGTCACACGCACCAATGAACACATGACCAGCCCGCATTATTCATGAGCCTAATTTCAGTCAGCATAGGGCATCCAGAGTCAATAGCGCTAAACAAAACGTCCCATCGCCTGAGAACCGCCCCCCCCACGCGCCGACGGAGACAAAGTAAGATGTGACGCGCTGTTAGCTCTGGCATCGAATAGACGGTCTGTCACTTTAGTGATTAATCACAAACTAGTTGTAAACGCTATAACTAAAGACATAAAAACAAAAATCGCCGCTCGCCTTATGAACAACGCAGGCCAGGAGTCCGCGCAGCAGATTTCTGCTCTTGCTCTTGCTCTTGCTCTTGCTCTTGCTCTTGCTCT
>CAZNOB010000352.1:0-3835 GCA_964574535.1 uncultured Granulosicoccaceae bacterium
ACCGATGCCGCGGCAGCTGGTGGCGTATTTGCCATGAGCAACATTCTCGATGACAACACTATCGTGTCGTATAGTCGCGCAGCTGACGGCACATTAACTCTTGTGGGTGAGTTTTCTACAGGCGGGCAGGGAGGTGATTTTGACGGCCCTGAAGGACTTGATCCATTGATTTCTGCCTATTCGTTGATCAACACTCCGGATAACCAATACCTGCTCGCTGTTAATGCGGGTAGCAACACTATCTCCGTAATGCAAATCAATGCCGATATGTCGCTTGAGCTTGTTGATACTGAATCTACTGCCGGCGTTGGTCCAAACAGTCTCGCTTATAATGGTGGTCTGGTCTATGTTTCGAACATTGATGCTGATGGTGAGTTCCAGGGCGAGCCTGATCAGGAAGGCTCTATCTATGGGTATACGTTCAGCAATGGTGATCTGGTTCCAATCGAAGGCTCCAGAAGAGACCTCCCCAACCGTCCTGCAGCCATACGATTCACTCCTGACGGTGACACAATATTAGTGACCAGTATTAACGCCGGCTCGAGCGCACTCGCCAGCGAAAACGATGACTCTATCTTATCATTCAGTATTGGTGACGACGGCATCGCCACTACTGGTTATCCAATCAGTGGTGCAACATCTACTCCTCGTGGTAATGCCGAAGGCCGAAATCTGCCGTCAGCGATTGGTTTTGAAGTGGTAGATCGCGCAAACGGTACGTTCGCAGTGGTCACCGAAGCACGGGAATTCCGTTCAGAAGGTGAGCCGCCAATATTTCCTGGTCTTCAGACAGGCTCTGTATCTGTCTATCAGGTAGGAGATTCCGGTGCACTGATCGGCACACAGCTTGATGTGCTCGCTGGCCAGTCACCCACTGTCGGTCAGCGAACTGCGTGTTGGATCGTGTTCTCCCCCGATGGTGAGTATTTCTATGTTTCCAATGCACTGGACGCCTCTATCTCTTCTTACAGGTTCACAGATTCGTCCGGGAACATCGAGCTGGTTCAAGAGCTGGCAGCTATTGGTAACCAACCGACAAGCACTGATCCTGCGACCGCATTTGCGACCACTGATGGCTGGGTAGACCTGGATATCAGTGACGATGGTCGGTTCATCTATCAGCTATTTGGTTTGTCCGGTGCGGTTGGTGTCTACAGTGTTGACAACGGCTCTCTGGAGTTGGTCGAAGTAGTGTCTGGCGATCTTCCTGAAGAAAACACTCAAGGTATTATCGCTTTCTAAGTGCCTGCGTAGCGAGGACGTGCCGTGGCGCGAGTGTATTTACGATTTTTCGAGGCGCATAGCTTTTCAGTTGTTCCGAAAATAATCGATGAAAACACACCGTCAGGGCGCGTTCGCAGTAGCAGAGATTCTGCGATGCAGGCTCCTGTCCCTTTTTAAACTAAACTAATGAGAAAACATTAATGAGTATCCTAAATTACTATCCCAGACGCGGTCCTCTGTTCAGGAATTTCGCGAGCGCAGGTTTGTTGTTAACACTGGTCGCCTGTGATGGCCAGGATCTGGATAACCTTCAGATAAATATTTCCGAAAACGACGATGGTTCTGTGGTCATCAGCACCAGCCCCGGAGACGCCGATACCGGTGGTGACAACGGTACCGCCGGCGACGTCAACATAGCCGGCGCCATATACGCGCTGACCAACCAGCATAATCCAGCCGAGCAAATTTCCGCAGCAGACGATGCAGCAGACGAGCCTTTCCGGGTGAATCAGGTGGTCGCCTATACCAGAGGTGATGACGGTTCACTCACGCAGATCGGTGTCTACGATACGGGTGGTGTTGGTGAGAATATTCGCAACAGTGGTGCTAACCCGCTGGCGTCTCAGGATCCTCTGATCGTCTCTAAGGACAACCGCTTTGTATTCGCTGTAAACGCTGGCAGTGAATCGATCAGTTCTTTTGTAGTGAACGATGATTACTCTCTTACCCCGGCGACTCTCGGTGCTCACACCTACGGCCCATCCGGTGCGCACAATCCTGTTTCATTGACCGTGTTTGAGAACTATCTGTACGTTGTCAATACCGGCAACTTCGTTGACTCAGATGGCAACGAACTGGATACACTGCCTGAAGACAGAAATCGCGTAAATGCCAGTATTTTGGGTTTTAGAATCGGTGATGATGGTACTCTCACTGAATTGCCCGATTCAGAAGTTCCCGGTTTAGGTGCGAATGCCGGCTCTATCGAGTTTTCATCTGACGGAGCAAATCTCTATGTCACTGAACGACGAACCAATGAGATCCGATCTGTAGAAATTGTAAACGGTTTGCCACGACGCGACAGTGAAGGTAAAGTTTATATTGATTCTGTAACCAGTATTACGCCACAGCCATTCGGCACTGATTTGTACCCGACAGAAAACGGTGACATTCTGTTGGTATCGGAAGGTAACAACGGTGAGCCTGGGCTCAGTGCACTGTCATCCTACCTTATCGAAGATAGCGGTGATCTCACTGGTATATCACTGAGTTCCGGCATAGCGGGTGACCCTCTGACCACCGGTTTTACTTTCGGTTGCTGGGTAGAATTTGTTGAAACACCTGATGGTGACTTCGCCTATGTAAGTAATACCCCTGATGGCGTTATCACCAGCTTTGCAGTTGGCGACCAGGGCGGACTAACCAGGCTTGAATCCAGTGCCGGTACCACCGGAGTAGGTGTCCTCGATGTTGAGATCACTTATCCTTACCTGTATCAGGTAGTTAATAACGATGGTCGGATTGCACAGTTTGAAATAAACGCGGATGGCTCACTTGACGCCCGTGTTGAAGCAGACATTGTAGAGCCAGAGCTCTTCCTGCCTCGCATGTTTGTCGGGATTGCTGGCTTCTAGTCATTGGGTAAAGAGTTGAATGGTGGCGTTTTCATATTCATGCGTAGTGATTACGTCGCCATTTAATTCTTCTGTTTAAATTATTTTTTCGTATTGGGGATGTAGGGGTGTCGCCTTCAGCGGGAGTCACCTTTCAAACGACGAAAAAGTAACCAAAATTCGTGTTGTGACTGATCAGGGGTGCCCTGGGGGCATTTTGAACAGCACCGCTCCAGCAGGTCGCGTAAGATGCACGTTGTTCCGTGCTTCTACCCTAACGCTCCCATCCATAGCGCTTTTACCTGCCTCCACGTACTGTGCAAAAATTGATCAAACGCCGGTAGATCAAGAACGAAAGCGCAAGGTCAACTGAGTAGAGGGTAAACGCTTTGTGTTTTCCATCTGCTTTTCGTACTTACTAACCCTGGTGTTGCATAAAATTCCGGCTCAGAACCGCTGCGCTGCCTTTACAGCAGCATCTAAGGCGCTGTACTCACTTTCTCTGAATTTCGCTTAGCATGACCAGGCTCAATCCAGTAAAAATTCCGTGCTGCGCCTTATATACCGCTCTGTATGCTTCTGAACTCGAAATTTTATGCAACGCCAGGGTAAACTGCTTTTGTATATCGCCGAATATATAAAAAGCAAAGCACAGACTTTCATCTAACAAATTATCAAGTGTTTGATTTTTATACTTAAGTATTTTCGTTTACTCACGTAAAAATTGTACTGAGAATTAGGTAAAACAAACGAAATATCGCTCTTGCTCTACCCGCGTTTAATCTGTTTTGAGAGTGATCGTGCAAGTGGGTCGGCGCGCCATGGATGGCGCAGAGAGCGCTGTCAGCCATGGATGGCTGTTTGCGCGACCCACTTGCACGATCACTCTCAAAATGCCGCAGGCACCCGAAGGGCAGATTGGTCGCACAAGACTTTTTGCTTCGAGGCTGGGCAAGAACTCAATCGGTGGATAGTTTCGACGCAAGCCTCCATATTCC
>CAZNOB010000353.1:0-3830 GCA_964574535.1 uncultured Granulosicoccaceae bacterium
GAGCTGCCAATTAATTGTTCATTGATTCGCACTTTTAATTCGCAATTCCTGATTCTTTTAAGAATTTTTTATACTCTGCCGATCAGCACTGTAAATCTTAGACGTAAGCTAGTTGGCTAGTTTCATCGCATGACGTTTTTTGTGATTAGGAGTTACGGGTAGTATGTTGTATTCAAGAGTAATCGCGGGTTCGCTTGTTTATGTATCAGTTATTCTAACTGGCTGCGGTGGATCCGACTCCGACTCAGATGCAGGGCTGAGCGAAGTTGCCGGTATTTGGGATAGCAGTGGTGCGGGTGATATTTACTATACTGTTATTCAACCCGATGGGGAAATGAAATTCTATGATTACCAGGCAGATGCGACAGGAACTGGTGAAAATTGTTATATATTAGATTCGTTTGATGATGAGGCGGAATCGTTCGCAGTTGTCCCGAATGGGAGTGCGTATGATTTGGTGCTGAAGTCAGATGAGTTTACTGGCATCATCGAAAAAGCAGTCTCGAAGAGCGGCGACACGTTACAAATATTCGAATTAAACGAAGACTCAGCGAGAGTCGGTAGTACGCTGAACACTGTTGTGTTTTCCGCTGACAAGAGCGTACCGGCTCAGTCTATCAATCGTGTGACTGGCGTCGACGTTGCAGATTTAAATCTTTGCGACTCCACAAGTGTCACTCAGAATGATGATCCCGGCGGTGAAGTGATAAAATCCAGTGTCCCGCGGCTTGTCCAGTTGCTTGAAACAGTGCGTGAGTTATTGTGAATGTTGCAGGGGAGTTGTAACGACGACCGGTGTCTCCGTTAAACATCACTTATTAATCAGCGTACAACCGTACAAGTATTTCCGATTTTGTTTCTGGCCACGAATGGTTGATTCGTAAACCGCCTTTTGGCGATTTTCTCTGCGCTAAAAAATATGCATTGGGATTACAGCGTGGCTCAGATGGATTCAGAACTATCAGTGTTCGTTTACCAGGGGTTATTCGCTTCTTCGTGAAATACCTGATTCAATAATCTGATTCGCTTATCTATCCACTGCTTGACAATCGCTATCATATTTTGTGCATCCTCGGAGGTGAGCGAGGTATTACGGCAGTGACCGGAAAAACTTTAGGGTGGATATGGCAGGGATTGAGGTGGAGCTTGCGGGTGACACCCAAAACTGGCGGTTAAATGGATACTTGCTCACAGTAGGCTTTCAGGAACAGCGACTCTTGAATTCAAGTCGTGAGAGTATCGGCCTATTCGTGCATGCGTCAGCGCGAGACCTGAATTCCACTGTGGTTCAGTTCAAGTGAGGTTCTACTAAATTGCCGGGAGTAAACAAAACGAGCGGCTGCTGTAATTTTTGAGCAATGGTCACTTGCCTGATGTTGCGCTCAAGCAGCGAGCGTTGCCCTAACACTGCGTGTAAGGGTTGCGGTGCTAAAAGGCTTAGGCAGAACGTTGTGTCCACCTGCTCGTATTTTACTGCGTGTATTGTCGTCGATGTAGCCCGAAATCAACAAAGTGGGCAAATCAGGATTCGTTATCCTAAGCTCATTGATTAAATCAATTCCGTCACCATCGGGCAGGTGAATATCGATCAGCATCAGATCGTATTGGTTTTCAGAAACCGCTCGTTGAGCAGCCTGAATACTATGTGCTCCGCTTACTGCATAGCCATGCAATCGCAAAATACGCTCAGAGACTCGTCGAACATCTACATCGTTTTCTACAATAAGGATGTGCTCTCTGCCGCCGACCGAAAAACTTGCAGGAGTCTCCGGTTCCGTATACACGGGCGTTTCGACAGTCGGCAGGTAAATGGTAAATGTTGTCCCCTGCGCCTCTTTGCTGTTCACTCGAATCGTGCCACCCGCGCGCTCAATAATCTGCCAGCAGGTCGCCAGTCCAATGCCTGAGCCCTGGCTTACCGGCTTAGTAGTGAAAAAAGGATCGAATATATGGTGGAGGTCTGCATCCCTGATGCCACTACCCGAATCTGTCACGGTAAGGACTACCGTCTTGTCAGACTTCATATCAGGAATATCGATAGTATCTGACGCACCGGATGAAATGGATAATACGAATTGACCGCGACCAGGCATAGCAGCACGGGCGTTCGTGGCCAGATTCAATAAGACCAGCTGGAGGTGTCCCGGGTCGATATCAACCTTGTCATTCGCAGTGTTTGAATGCTCTACGTAGACCTCGATCTGCTCACCGACTGCCCGCTGTAGCAGGCTTTTTGTTCCCTCAACTGCTTCCGATAGATGAACGGTACGTGGTTGGGGAATGTCTTTGCGAGTAAACGCCAGTAGCGATCGAGTCAACTCGGCGGCTCGGTCGCAAGCCAGAAGAATATCGTCTTTCAGATTTTCTATGTCATCACTCTCAAGGGTCATGAGCTCGGTTGAAGCAATCACGACTAACAGGAGATTGTTAAAATCATGAGCGACGGCACCTGACAGGTGAGCCAGGGCTTCGTGCTTTTTTGCCTGTAATAGCTGATCCTGGAGAGCCTTGGTTTCGCTGATGTCTTTTACACCACCGATGACTTTGACGAGTTTGCCGTCTTCAATGACTGGAAAGGAATGATCACGCAACCAACGTATTTCACCCAGTCTGTTAAAGATGCGATATTCGTGGACGGTTGGTACCCCGGACTCAAGTAGCTTCCATACCTCCATGCCACTGTTTATATCTTCGGGGGCCATGACACTGGTCCACCCTCCTTTTTCTGCCAACTCTGCGGGGGTATAGCCAACAACTCTTTCGTATGAGCCTGCGACCACATGTGGAACTATTGGCTGGACGGTCATATCAGCTTCGAAAATATAATCTGATGTAAGCTCGGAAATTCGGCGTAATTGTTCTTCCCGTTCTTGCAGCGAGAGTTCGGCGAGCTTTTGTTCAGTAATGTCAATCGTAATGGAACAAACTTTAGCGGGGCGTTGATACTCGTCGAATTCAACGCGGCCGCAATTCCGCACCCAGCCGGGATGGCCATCCTGCCGAATGACCTGATGTTCGAGTTGAAATCTTCCGTTGACATGATCAGCGGATGCCGCAATCACATCTTTTAATTTCTCATCGACGGATGGTGGCAGTATCGCCGAGAACTCGGCAAAATTACTCGGAAAGTATGTTTCTTCGACATCATAGATGACACCAAGCTGTGGTGACCAGCGAACATCATCTGCATACAGGTCCCAGACCCAAAACCCAATTTCAGCCCCGTCGATTGCAAAACATAATTCGTCTGTGGTAAATCGATCCAACATGCTACGAAAAGTACTCCTGTTTTCGGGTGTTGTTAGATTCGATGTACAACACTGGTATGTGGCGTTAGTCGGAATCGGCCACGAGCCTGATAGTCAATTCGGGACATTATCGCTTCAAAAGTTGTAGTGTCAAGCATCCATTGTTTTTGCCTGCTGCCGCAAGCTTTTTCGTTGCTTTCTGGTCTTTGCAAACTTGTCTTCAATTTGCTTGACGATCTGCAGCTCCAATTCAGTAAGATCCGGGCCGGAGTGGTGTAATCAATCGAGCTGTGCAGTCGTTGCTGGTTACGGTGCTCAATATATTTACTGATTGATATGGTCCATTTGGGTGAGGAGAGCCCGCCCCGGCGAAGGTTGGCGTTGATCGTGTCGGTTACCGCTGCTCAAGTCTTGCGGGGCTGGGTAATTGCCGAAATAAAAAAACCAGCCTTAAAGGCTGGCTTATTCGTTTTTATCTAGGAGCTTGCGCGGCAGAAGTCTGCGTAGCGAGAACGTGCCATGGCGAAGGCGTTTTTACGATCATTTGAGGCGCATAGTTGTTCATACGTAACGAAAATGATC
>CAZNOB010000354.1:0-3826 GCA_964574535.1 uncultured Granulosicoccaceae bacterium
GTATCTTGCTGATGGTATTGCTTGAAACCGCGCTGATCACGCCACCCATTGGTATTAATCTGTACGTGGTTCAGGGGATTCGCAAACGCGGTGCCATGGCAGATGTGATGATTGGTGCAGCACCGTTTGTGATTGCCATGGTGCTGATGGTTATACTGTTACTGGCGTTCCCTCAGATTGCGCTTTGGCTGCCTTCTTTGGTGTATTGATTCAGAAGATAATACTCGGATGACTGAAGCGCTGATGCTAATGCTGCTCGCGATTGATTTGGAAAAGTAGCGACCTCCGGCAGGCGTAGTCGTTTATCATTTAATATATTTTTTCTTCACTGCAACGGGAGTGATTCGATAGTGTGGCAGTTCTGGGTTGATCGTGGTGGTACCTTTACAGATGTGGTCGCGCAAACGGCAGATGGCCGGCTGCTGACGCACAAGCTTTTATCTGAAAACCCTGAACACTATAAAGATGCCGCGGTGGCAGGAATCAGGCATCTGATGGGGCTGAAGGCTGGTGAATCGTTCCCGGTCGATGGTATTGAATCTGTCAAGATGGGTACCACTGTAGCGACCAATGCACTGCTTGAGCGCAAAGGTGACCAAACTCTGCTGATGATCACTGAAGGCTTTGCCGATCTATTGCGTATCGGCTACCAGAATCGACCGCGATTATTTGATCTGCAAATTGTCTTGCCTGATTTGTTATATCAACAGGTAGCCGAAGTCACCGAACGGCTGGATGCTGACGGCAAGGTGCTGACTGCACTCGATCTGGTTGCTGCACGCAGTCAGCTGCAGTCGGCCTATGACAACGGTATAAGGGGTGTGGCTATCGCACTGATGCACGCGTATCTGAATCCTGAACACGAACAACAACTGGCTCAGGCTGCGGCAGAAATTGGCTACACGCAAATATCCACCAGTCATCAAACTTCACGGCTGATCAAACTGGTGGGTCGTGGTGATACCACAGTCGTTGATGCCTATCTGTCACCAATATTAAGACGCTATGTCAACCAGGTTACGGATGCACTTGAGTTTGACAAGGGCGCCTGCAGACGGTTGTTCTTTATGCAGTCAAACGGCGGGTTGATTGATGCAAACCGTTTTAATGGCAGAGATTCTATCTTGTCCGGGCCTGCAGGGGGTGTAGTCGGTATGGCGCGGACCGCAGAGCTTGCCGGTTTTCAGAAACTGATCGGTTTTGATATGGGTGGTACTTCGACCGATGTTTGCCACTACGCCGGTGAGTACGAGCGCTCGTTTGAAACAGAAGTCGCCGGTGTTCGAATGCGTGCGCCGATGATGAATATTCACACCGTGGCGGCAGGCGGTGGTTCGATCCTGACGTTTCGCGATGGCCGCTATCAGGTCGGGCCCGAAAGTGCCGGCGCTAACCCGGGGCCGGCTTGCTACCGTCGTGGCGGACCACTGACCGTGACTGATTGCAACGTGATGCTGGGTAAGTTAAACCCGGATCATTTCCCTGCGGTGTTCGGTGAAAGCGGTGCAGAGCCGCTGGACAAGTCTGTTGTTGAAAGCAAGTTTGTCGAAATGGCAGCAGCAATCGCTGCAGAAACCGGGGCGACGCCACTTTCGGCGGTACAAACTGCAGAAGGTTTTTTAAGAATCGCTGTTGAAAACATGGCCAATGCAATCAAAAAAATATCGGTGCAGCGTGGTTATGATATTACCCGCTATACACTCAATTGTTTTGGCGGAGCAGGTGGGCAGCATGCCTGTCTGGTGGCTGATGCGCTGGGGATGGAAAGCGTTTTTCTGCATCCTTACGCGGGTGTGCTGTCGGCTTATGGTATGGGACTGGCCGATATCCGTGCTCTGGCTGAAGAACAGTTTGATCAGCCGTTGTCAGACCTGCAAGACGCACAGCAGGTATTTCGGCGTCTGGGGTCTGCAGTGAAGCAGGATGTCATCGAACAGGGTGTCAGTGCTGAAAACATTCAAGTGTTGCACCGGGCGCATTTAAAGTACACGGGCTCACATCAGTCGCTTGAGGTTGATTTCGGCACCGAAGCTGAGTTGCGTGAACGATTCGATCAGGCGCATCAGTCGCGTTTCGGTTTCACTTCGGGAGGACGTGAACTGGTGTTCGATATGTTAAGTGTTGAAGCTATCGGACAAACTGAAGCCGTGAATGATGATGTTTCTATGCAGTCAACTGCGTCCGTTGATGCTGTGACTGTAAAAATGGTGGCGGACGATCAGTGGATCGATGTATTACTGCATGACAGAGAAACAATGATGCCCGGTGTGTCTGTTAAGGGCCCTGCAATCATCACCGAGAGTACCGGCACCACGATTCTGGAACCCGGCTGGTCTGCCACTGTTGATGCAAATCGCAATCTTGTTCTCAGTCGGCACGAGAAAAAACAGCGCGAATTTGCCATTGGTACCGATGCCGATCCGGTGATGCTTGAAATCTTTAATAACTTGTTTATGTCTATTGCAGAGCAGATGGGCACCACGCTGGCTAACACCGCTTATTCGGTCAATATTAAAGAACGTCTGGATTTTTCCTGTGCGCTGTTTGATGGTGACGGCAATCTGGTGGCGAATGCGCCACACGTGCCAGTGCATTTGGGATCGATGAGTGAAAGTGTTCGCACCATTGCTACACTGAACAAAGACACCATGAAGCCCGGTGATTCCTATATGTTGAATGCGCCATTTAATGGCGGGACGCATTTGCCGGACGTCACCGTGATTACCCCGGTATTTAATAAACAGGGAAGCGATATTCTGTTTTATGTGGGCTCTCGAGGGCACCACGCAGATATAGGTGGCAGGACACCAGGTTCCGCGCCACCTGACAGCAAACATATCGAAGAAGAAGGTGTGGTCATCGATAACTTTTTGCTGGTCAGTGAGGGCACGCTCAGGGATAAAGAAACCAGAGCGTTACTGGCTTCGGGTAAATACCCCTGCCGTAATATTGATGAGAACATGGCAGACCTTGAAGCCCAGATTGCAGCCAATGCCACTGGTATTCGGGAAGTTCATAAAATGATCGATAACTTCTCACTCGAGGTGGTGCACGCTTATATGCATCATGTGCAGGCGAATGCAGAGGCATCGGTACGGCGAGTGATTGGTACTTTAAAAAACAGTACCAGCGAATACCCCATGGACAGCGGTGCAGTGATAAAGGTAGCAATATCCGTTGATCACGAAAAACGCGAGGCGGTAATCGACTTTACCGGCACCTCGCCACAGGCGGAGGGTAACTACAACGCACCGTTAGCGGTATGCCATGCGGTGGTGTTGTACGTGTTTAGAACCCTTGTGGGTGCAGATATTCCAATGAATGAAGGGTGCCTTAAACCGATAAAAATTATCGCGCCAGAAGGATCGATGATCAATGCCATGTATCCTGCAGCTGTGATCTCGGGTAATACAGAAGTCAGCCAGTCCATTGCCGATTGTTTGTATGCGGCGCTGGGTGCAATAGCCGGTTCACAAGGTACGATGAATAATTTTGTCTGGGGTAATGAACAATTTCAAAATTATGAGACTATCGCCGGCGGTACGGGTGCCGGACCGGGGTTTAGTGGCGTGAGTGCTGTCCATGCACATATGACAAATACCCGAATGACCGATCCCGAAGTTCTGGAGAAACGTTTCCCGGTGCGTGTAGAGCGTTTCGCCATTCGCGATGATTCGGCTGGTATGGGGCAATGGTCAGGTGGCAATGGCATTCACCGCGTTATTCGATTTCTGACGCCCGTGACGGTGACTACGCTCGCGTCACATCGTATTACTCGTCCTGCAGGTGGCGGTGGTGGCGGCGCGGGAGGTGTAGGTATTAATGC
>CAZNOB010000355.1:0-3822 GCA_964574535.1 uncultured Granulosicoccaceae bacterium
GGGGATATCCCGTTACAAAAGCCACAGCACACCGCAGTCGAATGCTTATGTTGCGGTGCCAAAAATATTAAATTTCGACTACCAATTGCTTGCTAACGAAGTATATACTGTTCCGTGGTTCCATGGTTTTTTATAGGGTCGATAGAAGTGCAGGCCTTGATTTTCGAGATAAGCAAATATGCATATAGCTATTCCTAAAGAGGTATACGCAGGCGAGTGTCGCGTAGCACTGACACCAGAGACCGCGGTCCATATTCAAAAGCTTGGTCATACACTCAGTGTCGAGTCCGGTGCCGGTGTAAACGCTAACTATAGTGACCAGTCTTATAAAGACGCTGGCGTCACCGTGGTAGATGACACCAAAACACTGTGG
This sequence comes from uncultured Granulosicoccaceae bacterium, assembly GCA_964574535.1. Lineage (GTDB taxonomy): Bacteria > Pseudomonadota > Gammaproteobacteria > Granulosicoccales > Granulosicoccaceae. Next base: position 374 of record CAZNOB010000355.1, read on the forward strand.
TCCGGCGCGGACGTCATCATGAAAGTGCGTGCACCTGCTGAACATCCGCAGCTTGGCGATGAAGTCGCTTTGTTACCGGAAAACAGTATCCTGATCAGCTTTATATGGCCGGCACAAAACGAAGCACTGCTTAAAAAACTGGCAGCAAAAAAAGTGACCGCGCTGGCCATGGATTCGGTACCCAGAATCTCGCGTGCACAAAAACTGGATGCACTGAGTTCAATGGCAAACATTGGTGGCTATCGAGCAGTGGTTGAAGCAGCAAGCCACTTCGGTCGCTTTTTTACCGGACAGGTCACTGCGGCCGGTAAAGTCCCCCCGGCCAAGGTATTAGTGATCGGTGCAGGTGTTGCCGGCTTAGCTGCCATTGGGGCAGCACGTAGCATGGGTGCGATTGTCAGAGCATTTGATACCCGCCCTGAAGTCAAAGAACAAGTCGAAAGTATGGGTGCTGATTTTCTTGAACTTGAATTCGAAGAAGACGCCAGTGGTGAAGGCGGTTATGCCAAAACCATGAGTAAAGAATTTATTGAAGCAGAGATGGCTTTGTTTGCCGAGCAAGCCGAAGAAGTCGATATCATTATCACAACCGCCTTAATTCCCGGTCGCCCCGCACCTGAGCTAATTCTGACCGAGATGGTTGAATCAATGAAGCCGGGTAGTGTGATTGTTGACCTTGCTGCAGAGCAGGGTGGTAATTGTAAGTTAACGCGTGCGAATGAAGTCATTAAACATGGCGATGTCACTCTCATTGGCCACACTGATCTGCCCAGCCGCATGGCCGCACAAAGCAGCCAGCTGTATGGCACCAATCTCAGGCACCTGCTAACTGATCTGACGCCGTCGAAAGACGGTGTGATCAACGTCAATATGGAAGACGAAGTCATTCGCGGCACCACCGTGGTTAATAGTGGTGATGTCACCTGGCCGCCGCCCGCACCCAAGCTGAGTGCAGCACCAGCGGCCACACCCGCCACAAAGGCAGCAGTGGCAGAACCGCCACCAGAGCTCACTACTTTTCAAAAAATGCGCGGCAGTATCATTGCCGCTGTTGTTGCAATTGTCGCCATATTTGCGGTGGGTTCGGTCGCACCGCCTGCATTCATGAGTCACTTCACGGTGTTTGCGCTGGCTTGTTTTGTTGGTTATCAGGTGATTTGGAATGTTACCCCGTCACTGCATACACCCTTGATGAGTGTCACCAATGCTATCAGCGGTATTATTGTGGTGGGGGCATTGCTACAAATATCTTCCTCCTCCGGGTTCGTGGTGTTTTTGGCAGCGGTTGCTGTCCTCGTCGCCTCGATCAATATTTTCGGAGGTTTTCTTGTCACTCAGCGCATGCTGAAGATGTTCAGAAAATAGGAGATAAGCAATAATGAATACAGGTATGGTCAGTGCGGCTTACATAATTGCTGCGATTCTATTTATCTTAAGTCTGGCAGGACTCAGCAACCAGGAAACCGCGCGACGCGGAAACCTGTTTGGTATAGCAGGTATGGTGATCGCCATTCTTGCCACCGTGCTAAGCGGCAGCGTTGACAGCTATGGCTTGCTGATAGTCATGGTGGTGGTGGGTGGTGCTATTGGTGCCACGTTTGCGGCACGTGTACAAATGACGCAGATGCCAGAACTTGTCGCCATACTGCATAGCTTTGTGGGTTTGGCTGCGGTCCTGGTCGGGTTTGCCAGCTACTTTGATCCCGAAATACAATTTTCCGGTGCAGAAAAAACCATACACAACGTAGAGATCTATCTGGGTATCTTAATTGGTGCAGTAACCTTTACCGGTTCAGTGGTCGCGTTTGGAAAACTAAACGGCAAAATAGGCAGCAAGCCACTTATGCTGCCCCACCGTCACTTGCTTAATTTAGCGATAGGCGTGTTATGTATTATCCTGTTGTTTCTGTTTCTATCGGCCGGTGGTAAGGGCTTCGGGTCAATGGTGCTGGTGGTCATGACGATACTGGCGCTGGTGTTTGGTATTCATATGGTGATGGCAATCGGTGGTGCTGATATGCCGGTGGTGATCTCAATGTTGAACAGCTATTCCGGCTGGGCGGCAGCGGCGACCGGTTTTATGTTGTCGAATGACTTATTGATTATCGTTGGCGCGTTGGTGGGCAGTAGTGGTGCAATTCTCAGCTACATCATGTGTCGTGCAATGAACCGACAATTTCTCAGTGTGATCATGGGCGGGTTTGGCGCAGCACCCACCACTGAAGCTGGCGATGACGGCGAAGTGCAGGGTGAAGCCAACCCCATCAGCGCTGATGAAGTTGCCCAGCTTCTCACTGACGCCAGCGAAGTTGTGATTGTGCCGGGTTACGGCATGGCTGTCGCGCATGCGCAGCACCCGGTTTCAGAGCTCACCAAGCTATTAATTGACAAGGGAATCAATGTTCGATTTGCGATTCACCCGGTTGCCGGGCGAATGCCGGGACACATGAACGTGCTGCTGGCCGAGGCCAATGTCCCCTATGATCTGGTCCTCGAAATGGACGAAATCAACGATGATCTGCCCGAAGTTGACGTCGTTATAGTGATTGGCGCTAACGATATCGTTAACCCGTCAGCGCTCGATAACCCCAATAGCCCGATTGCCGGCATGCCGGTGCTTGAGGTCTGGAACGCGAAAGCTGTAATAGTTTCGAAACGTAGTATGGCTACGGGATATGCGGGTGTCGAAAATCCGCTATTCTTCAAAGAGAATACGCGTATGCTATTTGGTGATGCAAAGGAAAGCGTAGAAGCGATTCGCCAGTCTGTTAGATAACCGCCAGGTTTCCGGATGGGTGAGTTTTGTCTCAGGTACATTTTGCGGAATACCAGTATGAAAAATTCAACGCAGGCAGCCATTACGGTTGCCCTCCTCACTTTAGTTTTTGGATCAACAGCACACGCCGCAGGCGAATTTCTGGGGCAGTGGAACACAGAAAAATCAGAAAAGGGCGCATGGCTGACGGTTGATATACAGCCGTGTGGCGATCAGCTGTGTGGAACCATTGTTGAAGCCCATGAAGTAGAAGACCCCTCTATCGTCGGTACCGATATGATCAAGGGCATGAAAAAGAAATCTGACACCGCCTATTCCAAAGGCAAGATCTACGCGCCCGATACAAAAAAGTGGTACAAATCTAAAATGAAAATGAAAGACGGCGATCTGAAGGTGTCTGGCTGTGTATTCGGCGGCATTATTTGTCGTTCACAAACCTGGACACGCGCTAAATAACTTTTTAAAAACCACACAACAAGGGAAACTCTGACCAGGCTATGCGAAATCTGGAAGCGCCGGGCAGATCGCCCGTACACTCTGCCAACGGTATGGCAGCAACATCACACCCTCTCGCCAGTCAGGCCGCGATTGATATCTTAAAGCAAGGTGGCAATGCACTCGATGCCGCCATTGCCGCGTGTGCCGTACAGTGTGTGGTAGAACCACACTCAAC
>CAZNOB010000356.1:0-3805 GCA_964574535.1 uncultured Granulosicoccaceae bacterium
AGGGCAGGTGGCGGTGTTCGTGCTACCCGTATCGCTGACGAGATCATTGCAATGCAACCCGATGTTGTCGCGTTGTCCGAATTTCGTGGTACGGATCCGAGCCTGTTAATCGCCGACCTCCTGGCGGAAGCAGGTTTAACATATCAGCGCAGCACCATTGATCCGAAGTCCCCGGTGGTCAATTCACTGCTGGTGGCTTCGCGCTGGCCGCTGCGAGTGGTTAGATTAAAAAGCGCACCTGATAATAAACATCGCTGGTTGCATGTGAATGTGGCGTCACCGACGCCCCTTGCGGTGATGGCCATTCATATACCCAATCGAGCCACCGGGCTGAAGTACCCGTTTATCGATTCAGTAACCCGTGTACTGAAAGACTGGCGCGGCCCACGTGCGGTATTAATGGGAGATACCAACTCTGGACAGATTAAAATTGACGAAGAATCCCCCGCGTTTAATAAAATCGAAGACCAGTGGCTGTCCACCTTAAAGCAAATGAATTGGCAGGACGCGTTTCGACTGCTACACAAAGATAAAAGAGAATTCACCTGGTATTCCCCCAATGGTCGTAACGGATTTCGATTAGACCAAATGTTTTTGCATCAATCAGTAGCAAAAGGTGTTCGGAATTTCGAGCATCGATGGATGGGTGCGACTGAAGAGAGAAGAGAAGTACTCAGTGATCATGCTGCCATGGTGATTGACTTTTAACGTCATTGGTCAGCAAGGATAAAAGTCACAGCTTCGTGGGGAGAATTCTTGTAAGTACGATGAACCGATAAAGAATGCAAAGCGTTTGCTCTTGATCTACCCGCGTTTAATCACTCTCAGGATGCCGCAGGCTCCCAAAGGGCTGTTTAGTCACAAAAGATTTTCTGCTTCGTTTTTGGTCTTCAAAAATGAAGGCCCCCGGCGGGATGTCATGTTAGCAGCGCACCGCTCGCCGGGGCGAATTTTTACTAAATAGTCACTACTTAGATGCCATATACGAAACTAATTCGCGTTGCAGTATCGTTGTTTGAGCCAAGTGGACCGACAATATCTGTGTTGTTGCGATTCAGAATACCAAGCGAAAGAGATATATTGTCTGACAGCTTGACGGCCAATGAGTTATCCCATGTAGTGTAGGTATTGCTTTCAGCTATTTCAAAGCTGAATACAGAATAAAAGGTAACGATTTCATTGAGAATATTGGTGTAGTTCAGTCCGCCATAGAGTACGGCGCCGCTGTCATCCAGGCTGTCTAAGGCGTCGGGAGTTGCATTAAACACTGGCAAATTTGTTACAGGGTCAAATATTTGTGCACCCGTAGCGTCGAGCGTTGGATCGTTTGCACTAGGGTCAAGGGAAATATAGTTGGTGCTATGCCCGCCAATACCAATTTCACCACGCAGTCCCTGCTTGCCATCATCAATAAAAGTCCGGCCAACGCCTACAATGCCTGAGACTCGGTCTTCGATGTTACCAAAGTCATCTGTATCGTAGCGAAGGCGACCGAACCCGTAAAATATATCAGTAAATTGTCTGTCTAGCTTATATCCAAGGTCAAAGCGATCGGCAGTTTCTATGTCATTATTTTCTGCTTTGTAGGTGCTGCCAAATGCCGTGTGTCGCCAAAGATCCTGTTGTTTAACTACGCTGGCTGAACCTGTGATGTTTCTTGAATCACTATTGCCATTGGTAATCACAGCGCCGAGGCTCGCGCTGCCAGACCAGCCTTCAAGTAAGCCGTCTTGCGCCAGGGCAGGTGCTCCAAAAATCACGGCACCAGAAATAGCAGTTGTAAGGAAGACGTTTTTTGTTTTCATTATATTTACCTTTAATATATCTAACCTACATCGTTGTAGTGGGAAGCTACTGATTTTTTACAACGACTTGTGCGCACGCTATGAATAATGTTCATCAAGCAGAATGCGTGACGGTACATTGGTGTTTTTCTCGATTGCATGCAATACAAGATACAGAACTTAACGAAAACAATTGTAATGCACTATGAGTACGCCGCTTCGGCGTACGGTGCGCTGTCGGGTTTGAAGGACATCCCTGCCGGGCGCCTTCATTTTTGAATCCAGGAAGACCAAAATCGAAGCAAGAAGTCTTTGTGCGGCCGATCGGCCCTTCGGGTGCCTGCGGCATATTGAGAGTGATAGTGGAGGTGGGTCGCGCAAACAGCCATCCATGGCGCCTGATCCATTGCCACGATCACTCTCAAAATTGATTAAACGCAGGTAGATCAAGAGCGAAAGAGCCAGCGCTTTGCGCTTTTTCGTCGGCTTGTACTTACCGGACATACTTTATATATGTTGCCGAGAGTATCTCGACACTAAAAATCAGACAACTTTTGCAGTTGTTAGATGAAAGCCTGCGCGGCAGAACCTCTGCTACAGCGAACGCGCCCTGACGGTGCGTTTTTATCGATCTAAACCGGGCGATAGTATATGAGCACAATGTAGCAAGTGGACTCAATTTATCCTCTTCGGTGAAATCGTTTAAGTGACTTTAGACATATCTCCGTGAAGTGTGAGTTAGTAATCCTAAAAATTACATTAGTAGTCCCTTCAAGGGAACTTATCCGGGGCAGTGATTATTAACCCGCTGAATGAACTGCCAAATGACAGAGCATATACAAATATTGCATTTTTGTGAGTTACATCAAACTTTCGTTTCATTGCCTAAAGAATGTGAGTCACAGAACTCAATCCCACGCGATTAATAAAATTTTCTCTGCCGTTAACATTGTAGAGATTAGTTTTTCTATTTTTTGGACGTGAATTTTGAAGGCAGGTCGAAATCGGGCGACAGTGCGTAAGACCCGGAGAGCACCAGTCATTGAGTATCTGGAGCCCCGGGTTCTTTTTTCCGCAGATGTAATGGCAGGTCTGTCCCCTGACCTACAAATTGAAACCGATGATGTTCCCCGTGGTTTTGCACCAAACTGGGAACAGCATGGGGTTGATTCGTCTACAGAAAATGGCGCTGGCATTGATATCGGGATTGATGTCATTGTGGTTCCATCCGGGTCCGATGCAACAAGCACAGATTCCGGTGCATCGCACGGTCCAAAGCCGGGTATCGCAATAGAATTACCCGCTAGTGTGGCAAGTGAAATTGATAATCTCGATGAAACCTCGCCTAAATCACCTGAAGCGGATATAGATGATCACACTGCCTCGCCGGATGTAACCGTAGCGTCTGCATCTGAAGTGATCGTTTCCGATTCACCTGAGCAATTCGCAAGTCTCGACGATACCGTTTCGACTAACGAATTAGTGTTTATCGATGTGCGCACACCTCATTATCTGGATTTACTGGATGATTTACAGCGAAATAATCCAGACATCGTATTCAAATACGTGCTTATCGACAGCGATGAAGACGGGTTAAAGAAGATCACAGACACAATCATGCTGAATGAGTCTGTAACTGCGGTTCATATTGTATCGCATGGCAATGCTGGTGAAGTGCAACTCGGCGCTGTTACCCTGAACGAAGACTTACTGGCAACACGGGGTGATGAAATATCACTCTGGTCCGATCACCTGTCGGAAAACGCAGACATACTATTTTATGGCTGTGATCTCGCATCTACTATCGAAGGTAAGGCGCTTGTTGATGATGTAGCGAGCCTAAGTGGTGCTGATATCGCCTCAAGCGATGATGTGACTGGGCACGAAGATCTGGGAGGGGACTGGGAACTTGAGTACATTGTTGGAGATATCGAATCAGATATCGTGTTCTCCATGGATGCTCAAAACAACTGGTTCGGTACTCTGGCAACGGTTACTGTTACGACACTCGATGATGTCGT
>CAZNOB010000357.1:0-3742 GCA_964574535.1 uncultured Granulosicoccaceae bacterium
CCTCGTGACGGCGCTGTCAAAACACCGATTCGCTCGTAGTGGCGTAGCGTTTTAGTGCTTACTTCCAGCGATTCTGCCAGCTCCCCAATAAGCATAGTCAGGAATTAGTCTGCAATAAGTGGATTAATACGCGGGCCTGGATGGAAATCAGGCACTTGCATCTGTAAGGCATTGCCTACCAAAACGTACTGCAGGATACCGACATTCGTTGCGATTTTCATGAGGTCTCAGGGGATGCCACAGACATCAGCCAGTTCAGTGAATCTATCATAAGCAAAACCATAGATTTACTCCACCTGACAAGCGACATGTCCCATAATATGCGGGCAATGCTGAACACCGGAGACATCAATGCATACCGATCGATTTGAGCTAATAATTTTGACCGGTTTTCTCGGTGCCGGTAAAACCACCCTGTTAAACGAGTGGCTGTCGTCCGCTCAGGCACAAGACGTCGCCCTGCTGGTTAATGAGTTTGGCGCTGTTGACGTCGATGGACCCGTTTTAGACGCCACCCTGGGTGCAGGCAATCGAGTCATGAGTCTACCCAACGGCTGTATTTGTTGTGAGGTCCAGGAAGATCTTGCCGAAGCGCTGGTTTCACTGGCCGACAGCAGCCTTGCCAGACAGGGAATACTGGAAACTACCGGCCTGGCTGATCCGGGCGCAATAATCAGAGGTGTCGCTCATGACCCGCGATTAAAATCGCGAATCAAAATCAGTGCAACAATATGTGTAGCCGCAGCCAACACAATCAACAAGCAGACTGCAGAGTATGTAGAAGCACGAGCCCAGCTGGCACTGGCTGATCGCATTGTGTTATCAAAGATCGACTTACTCAATGGCAGCGGGATCGACACACTACAGCAGGAACTCACTGCTCTCAATCCGCTGGCAGAAATAAAGCGCTACACCATCGGCCAAATGCCAACAGGCACCTTCGACCCAATAGTCACCAACCACGCAGTGCCTCAGCATAATCATCACCACACTCACGAAATCAGTACATTTTCTGTGAATTTACCTCGCCCACTAAACCCGGATCTGTTTCGCGATACCCTGTCATTCTGGATTATGCGACACGCAGAAAAGCTGCTAAGAATGAAAGGTATTGTTATGTTTGATGGAAAACCGGAACCACAATTAATAAATGCTGTACACGATGTCTTTACATCAAGTGCCGCGACCACTGCAAAGGTGGCCAACGGGCTGGGTGGCACGCTGGTATTTATTGGTCGCGAATTGCCTGAAGAAGAACTGCGTACCGATCTTGAAAAATGTGTGATCTCCGCTTGAGAACAGGTGCCTGCGACAGAACGTGTGTATCGGTTACACGCAATACGAAAGATCAATAAAAAGCGCATCTTCTGCGAGCGCTCTCTCTAAGCAGACTTATCCGCACAGGCTTTCATCTAACAAAGTTAAAAAGTCTGGATTATCGTGTTTAATTAATTATTTTTGGATACATACAAGAGCCGCACAGTAAGCACGGCAGAGATGCTCTGGTGTTAGATTATTTCCCTCAATCGGGCATGGTCCAGTATGGAAATATAGCCTCGGCTTCTCTGTAGCAACCCCTGCTTCTCAAACACTGCCAGCCTGCGACTAATGACTTCCCTGGCAGTGCCTACCTCTACCGCCAAACCTTCGTGTGTGAGCCTTAGCGCTTCACCAGGTTTAGCTGCGGAATAGTGCTCTAGCAGTACCGAAGCCAGTCGCTGGTCAATGGGCATTGTCGCGATTTCATTCATCCGTGAAACAACGTCGCTAATGCGTGTACAGAAACCGTCAAAGACAAAGTTTCTGATTGTCTCGGACTGATTCAGGCTGGATAAAAATTCTGTTTTCGAAATAAGAGCGATCTCAAGTTCAGTTTCAGAAACAGCCTGCACTGAATACTCATTATTACCCAACAGACATGCGGTCGTCATGATGCAAGATTCGCCTTCATGAATGCGGTACAGCAGAATTTGTTGCCCGGTTGGTGACAACATATCAACACGAACGCGCCCTGAAACTACATACACAAAATGATTGCATGCATCGCCCGGGTGAAACAAATACTCTTTTGCGGGTACTTTGTTAATAGCAGCAGGAACAGACGCGACCCACTCTTCTACTGACTGTTCACCCATAGTGATGACTCCTGACCAGAAACCTCACACTGTTAAGAACGTTAGACTCACACGCTACCAAACCAGACGCTGGATCAATAGTAAAAGACGGGACTATCACAGGGTGGTATTTCTGCGCCTAAGTAAAGATGGCAGCTGAGACAACGGTTACCATTATTGCAGTGCAAGTTAAATCATACCCATCAAGCTAATCAACAGTTCTATTTGACCTGAATGGTGTAAGTAAAAGATGAACCATCCCCGGCAGCGGGATCACCAGGATCTTTCATCAGCGCGACGGTTGGTCGATATTTACCCGGCTTGTCGCCAGCGGTAAACTGCAACATTAACATCGAACCACCCCAGCGTTTACCCGGCTTTTCAGCGATTTTCTCTGTCAGGACCGATAGCACCGGCTTACCTTCCTTAACCGAGCTGCGTAGCTCCTGCCCGCTAGCACCTTGAGGCGCGTTCGCAAGAACACCACCTACTATTTTATCTTTAACCGGGTCAAGCGATCCGTCTTTATCAGTATCCTGTATGACCAGGCCACCGTTATAACGTGCCATGGATTCAGGTTTTTCAAAACCCGCAGCTACAAGTTGCTGCGTCGAAAGCACACCAATATTCTCTATACCATCTTTAAACGCATATAGCGCATCAGTATCGCGGGCGCTAGCCTGATCGTAAATCATGAATGTCAGTGGCAACGTCCCATCTGTCTGACCAAGGGTGTCTCCTGGCTTGATTGTCTGCCAATTGTGATTACGCATTTGCTGTGGGAAATTAGTAGGGAGTATTTGCGCAACTGGCGCGTCAAGAAAACTGATAGATTCACTACCCGAACTCACAACCGAGCCGCCGTTGTCTATTATTCGAACGCTAACCGTACCGGCATCACCATTGTTAATAAAAGCACTTTGCTGAAAGCCAATATGAATAACCTTAATGCCACGGTTTTTTACCGGATCCGCTTTTACGCCAGGTGATGGTGACATCAGCTTCTCTGCAACAATTCCCTCTGCCTTAGTGGGCGTAATCACAAAGGTGTTATCGTTGTCTCCTTCCTCGACTTCGTAGCCTGCCGCTTTGCCGGGCAATCCCTGTTGTGGCGCTCCCGTGACCAGAATAATTGCTGACTCAGTTAAATCGATGGCCCAGTCCCGTTCGAAATCGCCTCCCATTTCTACCTCGAGCCTGCCGCCAGCAGGAATGCCATAACCAACAACCGATGGGTCCATAAAGTCGATGCCAGCGTTGTCTTCAGACTGCAGGTACACATTGATACCAACACGCGCATTTTTTACGGTACCCGTTGCGGACAAGGGCGCATTGACAATCGTACTAACAATGCCTTCAGCCACCAGTAGAGAGGGTGCAAAAAGCACCACTATGGCAGCTGCCAGAGACAATTTTTTTAACAAGATTCACCCCTCCAGTTGTAATGAGATTGACAACATTCGAAAAAACAAGTTCTTCCTATAGAATAAATTAATTCCGCCTGAAAGTTCATTCAAATGTCAAGCCTACAGCATCGAACTCCACCATTCTCGGACAGACTCCAGGCTGAATAGTCGCAAGACGACTTTTGGTTACTTTTTCGTCGTTTGAAAAGTGACTCCGCCTGA
>CAZNOB010000358.1:0-3675 GCA_964574535.1 uncultured Granulosicoccaceae bacterium
TCATTTTTGAAAAGACCAAAAGCGGCATGCCCTTCAGGCGGAGTCACTTTTCAAACGACGAAAAAGTAACCAAAAGTCGTCTTGCGACTATTCAGCCCTTCGGGTGCCTGCGGCATTTTGAGAGTGATCATGGAAGTGGATAGCGCTTGCAGCCATCCATGGCTGACAGCGCTCTTTGCACCATCCCTGGCGCGCCGACCCACTTCCATGATCACTCTCAAACCTGATTAAACGCGGGTAGTGCAAGAGCAAGAGCAAACGCTTTGCGTTTGGTTATCGTACTTCCTGGACGGGTTTGTATGTTGCCAAAATATCTAAACACTTAAAGTCAGACACTTGTGAATTTGTTAGATGAAAGTCTGCGGCCATTAGAGCGGAGCATTGTTGCACGGTTACGGGAACGACGTTGTGTGGGAAATTATGTGTCGGAAGGGCCGTGACGGGTGCGAGGTACACTGCAAGTGTCACTAGATCGCTGATGGGGGATTTACTCCTGTGGGGTTGTTCTGTTGGCTGGGTTGCAGATTGTATTAGATCGTCAAGCAATGACGGGCTGGCTGTCGTAATATATGCGTTGTTTAACCTCAGGGTATTCGAATGCACAATCCTCCTGCAGATGCAGCGGCACGTCGTGCTGCTCCTGCCATTGTTTGTTACCGCTCCGATCAACTGCCGGCTTATAATGCTGAGCATTTTGTAGGGCCAGGCAAACACTTACAAAAACGGATGAAGTAATTGTGCCACCGCGTGATGCACGAACCTTTCGAGTACCGGCTGGGCATTTTTTTCGCATCGTGAGCATTGAAGGCTCACAGGTCGGCGATCTGAATCTCTGGAATGCAAACAATATTTCCGAACGTTTTTTCAGCGGAAAAACGCGTCAGTTACACGCGTCTCATTTGACTACCGGTGATCGGCTCTGGAGCAATCTGCCATCGCTCCGCCCTATGGCGACAATCACCTGTGACACACTTGACTGGTATGGCTGGGACGATGATGGCGCAAGCGTGCACGATGTCATTGGCACGCGCTGCGATCCCTATACCAACTACCAATTGCAGGAAGTCGATTATCATTATTGTTGTCATTCCAATCTAACGCGTGCACTGGCCACACAACAGAATGTTTCACTGGCCGAAGCAGAACCGCATGTGCACGACGTATTAAACGTTTTTATGTGTACAGGCTTCACACTGGATACCCACCAGTACTTTATGAAAGCCAGCCCCGTCAGACCAGGCGATTTTATAGAATTCCTTGCAGAGATTGATTTGATTGGTGGTTTATCAGCCTGCCCCGGTGGCAACTGTGGTAGTAGCCATTCTGATGATACAACCCCCTGCTTTCCACTGAAGGTCGAGATCTTTAAACCCGCCGAGGGCACACTCGATCATTGGCGTCCGGCTGAACTCAACGGTTACGATGGGACTCACGGAATCTAGAATCACGAATATCGCGGCGTTGATTGCCGCGGCTACAACCTTGCTGCGAGCCGTGCGCCCTGGCTGATCGCGCGCTTTGCGTCCAGTTCTGCCGCTTCATCAGCGCCACCTATCAGGTGAGCCTTAGTGCCTTGTTGCTGCAACGCATCAAAAAGATCCCTCTTCGGCAACTGACCGGCACATAGAATGATGTTGTCGACGTCAAGGATCTCTGTGTTACCTCCATCTTCGTACTTGATATGTAATCCCTTATCATCAATGTTCTCATAGCTTAGACCGCCGAACATCTGCACACCTGCTTTTTTTAAGTTCGCACGGTGTATCCACCCGGTGGTTTTACCTAACTTCCCCCCCACCTTACCGTCTGAGCGCTGCATTAAGTATATTTCACGTGTTGGCTCTGCGAACTGAGGGTTAACACCTTCTACACCTCCACGTGCATCTGCCGGACTTCCAACCCCCCACTCTGCAAGCCAGGCGGGTAAATCAGTTGTGGTGGAGTGGCCGTTCGAGGTCAGAAATTCTGCGACATCAAATCCAATGCCACCCGCACCGATGATCGCTACTTTCTCACCTACCGGTTTTCCGTGCCTGAGGACATCGATATAAGAGAGCACCGATGAATTGCCTTGACCTGTTATATTCGGGTCCCGAGGCACCACGCCAGTGGCGACGATCACTTCATCAAATTCAGCCAGCATAGACGGCTCAACCATTGTATTGAGCTGAAGGGATACGCCGGTAAGTTCTATCTGCTTATTAAAATATCGGATGGTCTCGTGGAATTCTTCTTTACCGGGAACTACCTTGGCCATATTTAACTGCCCGCCAATTTCTGCACTGGCATCAAACAACGTAACCTGATGCCCACGCTGCGCCAACAGAGTCGCAGCAGATAGGCCGGCAGGCCCTGCACCAACCACAGCAATATTTTTTTTGTCTTTGGTGGGCTGGTAGTTAAGTTCAGTTTCGTGACAGGCGCGCGGATTTACCAGACAACTACTCAGCTTTGAACTAAAGGTATGATCAAGGCAGGCCTGGTTGCAGGCGATACAGGTATTGATCTCGTCTGCACGCCCCTGCTGAGCCTTAATAACAAAATCACTGTCAGCCAATAAGGGCCTGGCCATAGAGATCATGTCTGCGTGACCATCAAGCAGTACTTTTTCGGCAATCTCAGGGGTGTTTATACGGTTAGACGTGATAACAGGAATCTGTACTTCCTGTTTTAACATGGCGGTCACCCATGTGAACGCGGCACGCGGAACAGATGTGGCAATCGTAGGTATTCGCGCCTCGTGCCAGCCGATACCGCTGTTTATCAGGGTTGCACCGGCTTTTTCGATGGCTTTGGCCAGGGTGACGACTTCATCCCAACTGCTGCCGGCGGGCATCAGATCAATGACTGACAAACGATAGATAATAATAAAGTCGGGACCAACTGCTTCACGGGTTCGCTGTACAATTTCGATAGCAAAGCGCATACGGTTTTCATAACTGCCACCGTACTGGTCCGTTCTCTGATTGGTATGTTCTACCAGAAATTCATTAATTAAATAGCCTTCAGAGCCCATGATTTCAACCCCGTCATAGCCCGCCTCTCTGGCAAGCTTTGCACAACGAACAAAGGCTTGAATCTGTTTTTCCACACCATTTGTAGAAAGCGCTCTAGGTGTGAATGGTGTAATAGGTGATTTTATTTTTGACGGCGCCACCAGCAGTGGATGGTATGCGTAACGCCCGGCATGCAAAATTTGCATGGCAATTTTGCCACCCTCGGCATGTACGGCATCTGTGACGGTTTTATGTTTCTTTGCCGCCCTGCTGTTCACCAGCATACCCGCCAGTGGTTTTACCCATCCGGCAATGTTAGGTGCATAGCCCCCGGTGACCATCAGGCCTACCCCACCGCGCGCGCGTTCGGCAAAATAGGCACCCAGCCGCTTATGATGATTTCCGTCTTCCAGCCCGGTATGCATTGATCCCATCAATACCCGGTTATCAAGTGTGGTAAAGCCAAGATCAAGTGGCGCTAAAAGACTGGGATAAAGACTCATCCGGGAACCTGTTGATTTAGTTGAAATCGAGGGGCTTCGCCAGTCACTTTAAGGTGACGATGACTGATTGGTTTTTTTACGAGGTCAATTAACATCACAACGCAAACGACTTTGCCACATTGGTAAACGGACACTCGAATTTTAATCCGATACAAGTCAGCTGCAAATCCTGCTGA
>CAZNOB010000359.1:0-3624 GCA_964574535.1 uncultured Granulosicoccaceae bacterium
TCTGAAGCTTGCGAGGCTTGGGTATTGGTTTTACTTCTACAGCTGACTACAGAACTAAGATTGCCTAGAACTAAACCATTACACCGCGAATCATGCCTCAGTTTCTTTTTTACAATGCCTGTCTTGCTAAGGTCGCCATAACATCAGAATTAGAAAAATTCCGGAACCATTACGAATACTTGCATCAGGACATTGCCCCGACGCTCTACGAATGATCTATTCGATATTACAGTTGTAAAATCAGCAACAAACTCATTGCCGAGAGTGTCTTGTATAGAAGCGGGTAACGAGAACAGGCCGTCATCGACTACTTGGCAACTAAATCCGATGACATCGCCTTCCGGGGTTGTGGAGCTGGCGACTATAGATACGTGGTCGTCGGTAAAGGGTGTTTGTGTCCAGCGAAATTCTGTATCAGCTGTAATAGACTCACCGGGTACTGGCGCAACAATGTTGAGGCTTGCCGAGTCCGGGATAGTGCCTCCGCTATACGCAGGAAAATCTGCCCCTGGAACATCGAATGTGCTCAGAAACTGAGGGCCGAGTTGTGGAATATTTACAGAGTACGATAACGAACCAGCGTTAGTTTTTGTCAGACTGCTTATTGTGCCCGCGCTACTACTAAGTACGATTACTTCACCTGCGTCAACTAATGAAAACGAATTAGACGTTCCATCACTTTCATTTTGATCGCTGTTAGCTAATCCGAACATTGTGCAGACATCTTCAGATACAGGGGTGCTGAGATTATTCTACAGCGTCTCCAGATTACCATCGAAACGAAAGAAGCTACCCAACACCAACGCTCCGGTCACCTCACTACTATCAAATGTTTCGATGATCAGTCTTCCGAAGAATGAATTAGTACCGTCGGAGCTCGGCGGACTTTCATCGTTGTCTACGTCTTCGGCTAAGTCGGAATCATTGACGTCCGGTTCGGATTCGGATTCACCTACCTGTGATTCGGTCATTGAATCCCCGGATCCACTACCGCACCCCGTTAAAGTTAGGGTAAGGAGAAAAAAGTCAGGCGTGACAGACGAAAATTTATGTGAATTGTATCGAGCATTACGATTAGTCTCTTCAGTGGTGTTGTAAGTTTTGAAAAGATTATCTGCAATTAGCAGAACAGTTAATGTGATAAAAATCACAGACAGATGTTCGCCGCTGCATATCTCTGAGAGACCTCTTTAGGCTTGTATAGCTGATGCCATCGTCGAACGATGTCTTTGGCATCTGCGCTCTTGGCTCTGTCGCGGTCAAAGTGGAGCACGATGTGATAGTGGTTTGAGAGTACAGTAACATTAACAGGGACAGTCACAGTAGAAAAGAAAATAAAGAACAGAATTGAGCAGATTCGAAGAAATATCCAGGCTACAAGGAGAGTTTCAGGTTCGCAGTTAGTTATTCACCAAGAAAATGAAAAATTAGATCCTTGTACTCATAAAAAATACAATTTGCGATTAAGTCAGGCACGGGGTGTTACCGCTTGAATGAAGCGGTGTAATTTGTATTTTTAAGTCGCAGTGAAAGCGCTGAAATCGTCAACAAAATAGCAATTGTCTATTGCTTCGATTAACAAAGTCGCGGGGGTCAAGTCTTGATATGGTACATACGTCATGCTATTGATAGCTGAAATCAGTTATGAAAAATTCCTGAAAAGACCGGTAATTGTTAATATATAAACAAACAACCTCCTTTGCTTTCAAATTTAGTCATTTCTAAAGGCGAGTGTCCTTTTTATTCGTTTTTCACAGGCCGTGGCTTTGTGCCGATTTTGTACGAACACTGGAACAACACCTGAACTGATTTTTAAACAATCTGGTGATAATAGAAGTGTGGTTCACGCGGGCCATTTTCAGCACCTGCAACAGGAGTCATTGCTGTGACCTTAGAATTCGAGCAATCTTCACAAGAAGATTTGGCAACACTGACGGCACTAAGAAAAGCTGTTAAAAACGCCCTGGACCGCAAAAGACGGCTTGGCCAATACGCAGTAGTGTGGCGCGACGGAAAGCCTTCACTGCTGGACGAAGACGTGGAAGATCGGGCGGCGTTTTATGAGGCAATGAGAAAAGAAGAGGACTGCCTGCAGGATTCCAACACTGCGTCTAAACCGCAAGCAGGTGTCGCGGACAGCGAGGGCGCTTGATTGGCTGCTTTCTTGTTAAATGTGATCGTAGTGGCGTAGCCGACCTGGAGATTTGTATGCGCAATTAAATGATCAGAAAAATCGGCGTTTAAGTCTCGGTAGTCATAGCTGTGTTGGCACAGGTGTGATGACACAGGGTTTGTTCCCACTTAGTTTTTCTGTGTATTCAACTGTTCGGAAGTATTGGTATGTTATCAACTCATCACGGTCTGGCCAGATCCCTTAGGTGTGCAATTATCGGTGATATTGTTGGCAGCCTGTTCGAAGGCAGTACCGTTCGTGGTGACTATCCGGAGTCTGTCGTTACCGGATACCCTCGCAATTCACCGTTAATCGCTATGGCGCTCCAGAGCGGAAATACGTTGACTGTGGCATCTTTGGGTTTGCCAGTATCGGGTTCCAGGGTCACTGATGACAGTGTGCTGTCACTTGCAGTAGCAGAGTCCCTTTTCAGTAACAAGGAGCTTGCAGAGTTACTCAGAACCTGGTTTAAGTTCTACCCGAATGCCGGTTACGGAGCTGGCTTTACTGCATGGGCGCAGTCGCAGAAAAAGAGCAATGCCAGCTGGGGTAACGGTGCTGCAATGCGTGTGTCGCCGATTATCGATCTGGCTGATAGCGTGTGCGATGCGCTGTCACTGGCAAAAGAATCTGCGTTGCCTACACACAATCATCCAGATGCGATAGAAGGCGCCCAGGCTATTGCCCTGTGCGGCTACCTTGTTAAACGAACGGCCAGCAACGACGAGCTACGTACAGAACTGACAACACGCTTCCCCGAGCTTGCGAAAGCCTGTTTTAGGTCACTCAATAAAATCAGGGAAAGTGTCGAGTTTTCAGTGAGCGCGAAAGACACTGTGCCGATTGCCATTACTGTTTTTCTTGAAAGTGAAGATCTGGAAGATCTGTATCGCAAAGCACTGTCAATGGGCGGCGATGTCGACACTATAGCAACGATGGCCGGATCTATAGCGGCGTACCGTTATGAGATACCTGAAAGTCTGCAAAATGTTATCGATATACACCTTGACATACGGATGCAGGAAGTGCTCGACAATTTTGAGAAACGCCTCAGTGGTTGTCGGCTGAACCAGAAAAAATAGTTCGGTTGCAGCAAACGCTCCGAACCTGCCAATCCGATTTTGTTTGCGGCTTGCTCTGAGATGCCAACTAAGCCTGGATACTAGAATTGAAGGTTTCAAGTTGTAGCATTAACAGGGACAGTCACTGTAAAAAAGAAAATAAGGAACAGAATTGAGCAGATTCGAAGGAAGATCCAGGCTACAAGGAGAGTTTCAGGTTGGCAGTTAGTTATTCACCAAGAAAATGAAAAAAATAGATCCTCGTACTCATAAAAAATCACGATTTGCGATTACGTCAGGCACGCGGGGTTACCGCTTGAATGTAGCGGTGTAACTTGTATTTTTAAGTCGCAGTGAAAGAGCTGAAATCGTCAGCAGAATAGCAATTGA
>CAZNOB010000360.1:0-3592 GCA_964574535.1 uncultured Granulosicoccaceae bacterium
ATAGAGGCAGCGCAGCGGTTCTGAGCCGGAATTTTATGCAACACCAGGGTAGGTATATCTATCCGCTATCTTCCGAACTACAACCTCTGTAGTCCGACCCACTTCCAGGATCACTCTCAAAACTGAATAAATGCGGGTAGGTCAAAAGCTAACGCTTTGCGTTCTTTATCGGTTTACCGGATGGCTTTTGTATTTAACTAAACATACTTAAACACGATAAACAGAGACTGATTGACTACGTTAGATTAAAGACTGCGTGGCATAAGTCCGGGTTGCAAGAACGTGCCATGGCAAGGACCCATACTATTGTAAAATGGCGGCAAGGTTACTAAGACGCCTATCCTCAATCTAAACGGTGAGCTGTCCTTCCAGCGCCATTAAAAAACCATCAGTATCAGCCGCAAGTGCCAGTTGAATTCGCCCTGCAATTTAACCACCATCACATCGTGACCATTAAACAAAACCGCAGTGTTTTGGCGACCAATGATCACTCACTTGCTACAGTTTTCCGGACAGTTTCACAGCACTCACTTCTATCTCCCGAAATTAAGATCGAACACTTATACACGCCATCAATACTGACGCACCTCAAATATTTGCTAAAGTGTCAGCATGAATAATGACACCATCAATAACCTGACACCTGATCAATGGACAATTCCGAGAATCGTAGAAATTCAGGCCCACACACGGCCTGAAGAACTTGCCATCGAATTTATAAATTCGACAAGCTGGACATACAACGATTGCAAATCAAACGCACTCGCGACCGCGGCAGAACTTGACGCACAAGGAGTATCAGCTACCGACCATGTTGCTGTCATGATCGATGATGCCGAACTTTTTTGTCGTTACTGGTTAGGCCTGTCCTTTCTCGGTGCAACCATGGTTGCGATCAATACCAGTATGCGCGGCGCCGTGCTGACGCACCAACTGAACATTGCTTCGGCAAAATTCATTGTGACCGAAGACATACATAACAAAACTATCGCTGGATTAGCGCTTCAAATCACAAATATTCCAGCCCGGAACGACAATACTCATGCACAGTGTTCGTCACCTGAAATCTTAGCCGGGAAATTACCTAAGCAATCACCCGCCGACACCACTTGTATCATGTTTACTTCAGGCACTTCCGGCCCTTCCAAGGGCGTCGAAATGCCGCACGCACACTGTGTATTATTTGCAATCGGCACGATCGAAAACTATCAGCTCAGCGACAGCGATTGTTTTTATATTTGCCTGCCGTTGTTCCACGCAAATGGTCTCTTTATGCAACTGCTTGCCTGTTTACTTTGTGGCTGCAAGGCTGTCATTCGCAATCGATTTTCAGCCACCCGATGGCTAGATGATATCCGCCGGACCAACGCCACCCACACCAATATGCTGGGTGCGGTTGCCTCATTTATTGTGGCACAAAAACCAACGCCGCATGATCAGGCACACCAACTCCGTGTCATTGGTGCAGCACCGCTACCCGCCTCTGCAGAGAGTGAATTCAGAAACCGGTTTGGTGTCCCTCAGGTACTGCCACTGTACGGCATGACCGAAGTAAACATTCCGTTATATGGAAAACTCAATGAGAGCGCACCAGGCACTTGTGGCAAGCTATATAAAAAATACTTTGAAGTGGAGATTCGCGACCCTGATCACGACACCCCGCTGCCGCAAGGTACAATTGGTGAGATCATGGTTCGCCCCAGGCATCCATTCGGTTTTATGTCCGGCTATGTCGGCATGCCTGAAAAAACACTGGAAGCCTGGCGCAACTTCTGGTTCCACACCGGCGATGCCGCTTACATCAACGCAAAAGACCAATTTGTTTTTATTGACCGAATAAAAGACTGTATCCGCAGACGCGGGGAAAATATTTCATCGTATGAAGTTGAACAAGCATTTCTGGCACTGGACGATATAGCAGAAGCAGCAGCCTACGCTGTCCCGGCCGACGGCGGCGATGGAATGGAAGATGAGGTAATGGTGGCGTTACTACTCAAAGAAAACACCGGCACTTACAAATTCGATCAATGGTGTCAGGATGCTGCGATAAATCTGGCAAAGTTTGCGGTACCCAGATACCTGCGAATAATGTCTGATTTACCCAAAACACCCACAGGTAAAATACGCAAGGTTGTACTTCGGGAAGAAGGAATTACTGAAGACACTTTCGATACTAAAAAAGCTCGCAATTGAGGCAGGCCCAAAATAGGCGACCTGCCTCAAAAAACGATAAAGCTCAAATTACTTCTTAGGTGCAGAGATAAGCTTCCAGATCACCGGCATTAAAACCGCTGCCAGCAGTAGCTTCACCAAATCACCCAACAAAAACGGCGTCATGCCCCACTGCAGTATGGGCTTGTCCCAACCCACAGCAGTACCAAGCCACAACAGGCCAGGCAGATAAATAGCTGCGTTACCAAAACACATCGCCAGCGCCGTGGTACCAAAATTTCTATCCCACCCACGCTGGGCAAGAAAGCCAACTATAGCCGCTGCCAGCACAAAGCCAACCAAAAAACCACCTGTTGGGCCAACCATATAGGCCAGGCCAATGCCCTTTTCAGGCGTCCCGGCGAAGACAGGCAATCCCACCGCCCCTTCCGCCAGGTATAGCAGCACAGTCGCCGCACCCAGCTTCCAGCCGTAAGCCATTCCTATCACCAGCACTACCAGAGTTTGCATGGTCATTGGCACCGGGAAAAAAGGTATTTGCACTTTGGCTGAAACCCACAACGCCACCGAACCGGCAAAAGCCAGAATGAAATTCCTGATCAGCGGTTGATCAGTGTTCCAGAGCACATTGGCAACAGGAGGAAAATTAAGGGTGGTTGCTGTCATATTATTTCTCTGATAGGAGGAAGAAACAGGTTAGTCACCGATCACGATGATCTTGGGTCGGGTGGAAAATTCCGCATGGAGCCATTTGAATAATCGGCTCTAAGCAGTAGATTTTACCGCCCAACTCCCTTTTTATCTACCCACACTTGAAAATGCTGGATGGAATCACGAGTAGACTGAATTCAGTCATCGGTAAATCTCACCGCACCGATAAAAGGCAGATTTCGATTGCGTTGGGCATAATCAATCCCGTAACCGACAACAAATTTATCTTCAATCTCGAAACCCACCAAGTCCGCCTTAACTTCAACTTCACGACGACTGGGTTTATCGAGCAGCGCACAAACAAGCATGCGCGCCGGTTTTCGAGACCTGAGCAGTTGTAAAACATGGTTCAGAGTGTGACCAGTATCGACAATATCCTCGACCACCAGAATATCGCGATCTTTGATTTCACCACGTAAATCTTTCAGGATCCGCACTTCGCGCGAAGACTCCATGGAATCACCATAGGATGATGTTTCCAAAAAATCGACTTCAACCGGTAAATCCAGTTCTCGCACCAGATCTGCAATAAACATAAATGACCCTCGCAGCAAGCCAATCACCACCAGTTTCTCGGTGTCCCTGAACTGTTCACTGATCTCACTTGCCATACTCTCTACGCGCGCTGCGATGGCTTTGGCGGTGATCATATCATCGATCACATAGTTATCGTGTTTCATGATCGTTCCCCGACGCGTAACGATGGTAT
>CAZNOB010000361.1:0-3589 GCA_964574535.1 uncultured Granulosicoccaceae bacterium
ATATTGCTCCACAGAGGGTGAGATTTGACATGCTTCAGTGGCAGCTCCCTCATCAAAACAGATGATGTCTCCAGATGAATTCTTTCATGTTCGATACCCATCATGACAATCCACATTGGATCATTCCATTGAATCGGTAAAGTGAGGTCGCAGGTCCTGATGAAGTTATCAACCAAAGCCCGAGTTTTGTCTCGATAAGCTTTCACCTTGGCCGGCGTTGGCCAATCGTAGGACTTGTCATTCAGATCGTCCCACGACATTTCATCTACACCGATAGCCAGCGAAGATTCCAATACCGGATCGATTCGCTGATTGATAAACCTGGCCACATTTAGCTTATTAACAAAAAAGACGGCGGTATGGCCGTAGTAGAAAATCAGAGGATGTCGTAAAGGACTGGCCTTTTCATAGTAGGCTTCATCACTGGCAAGACATTCAAACAGGCTTTCATAGAGGCTGAAACTTTGGTGAAAATAGTGAAGTATCTCTTCGCGTTTTGCCTCTGGAGTTCCCTCATTCAGCAGCGTTGTTTTGGTTATCAGTGATTGTGACGCGCTCTTGGCAAGCTTGTCAGGTGTATCAACTATTGTGTCGATCATGAACATACTCATCTTGAGGAAAGGGTGTTTTCAGGAAAGGGAATTGTTTTTTGCTAGCCCAGCAGGGGCTGATTCGGTGCTCTACCTACCAGTAGACAGACAAAAAGCGATTTCGTTCAGTTTTGCTAAGGTTGTTCGCATGATCAGAAAAACTTCCACCCATTGTCCAGGATGCCGGCCTCTGATGCGCTGGTTGCAGTGCTTTTGCGTTTGCTTTACCCGCCGCACTTGTGCTGATGCTTAACCAGCGCCCAGTTTATCTGGAATAAGCAACAAACAGTAATAGTAAGTCATTGTATTACCAAAGAAATAGCATGAATCACAGACGACCAACCCCTTGATCGTAGATCGGGTTAAGAACCTTCCACTTCGGCTGCCCGGAGACAGCAAAATACCCACGGCGAATTCCAATTATGACATGATTCACAACGACTCCAATCCAATTAAGTCAGCATCAATGCCTGGTAGTCAGTTTTAGATGTACGACGTAACCCATGCCTCAACCTGGTAAATCTCAAATCTATATCGAGGAATCTCCATTTTATCACGTAGTTAGCCGATGAATCAGTAATGCTATTCTCTTCGGAAAGGATAAATTCACCGGGCGCTCCTTTGTACACCCTCGTGCATTCATTGAATCAGAATGGACAGGTGTTCTAAGCGAACATCGTATCTTACACCGCCAACTTCCCGGTACGATATACATTGTTCGCCGCCTGACCTTTGCGTCGGTGTAGTCGCCGCCAAATTGAAATCAACCACGCTTATGGCGACAAGACACTTCAGGATCCAGCCCCGCGCATGACGACAATGTTGGCGATGTAGCCACTTTCTCACCAATAAGCACCAAGCTTGAGCTGGGGCGATCAACGCTTATCCATCCCGACTTCTTGCTGCGCTCTGACCACAGCTGGAATAGTATCGATAACCGCATAGGCTCGGCCATCTATGACACAACCGATCAGATAGTCACCCGACTGCAGGTCATAGCCATCAACACGTGAGACCTTCAGCTTCACCGGTCGGCCTCTGCGAATTTTTGAATCCCTCCTGGAAATCAGTCCTGCCCAGCTTACATAATGTAACCCGCCACCTCGCAATAGAACAGCAACCGTTGTTCCCGGCTCATTCCTGGTCAACTCAATATTTCGGTAATTGTGCCTTCTGTAAATGACATGATGCGTTTTTATTTCTCCCATGCGTGAGTCTATACTGTATATTTATACACTTTCAAGAATTTTGCGCAAGTTCTTGTCAGGAGGTCACAATGGTATGTGCGCATGGCTGGATACGCCCCCGGCGAAGTACTACGTCGCAGGTTGGCTCGCAAGCTTGCGCTTATCACCCCTACAGCTAATAGACCGAATCAAGTAGACTCTTGCTTGGGTAGCGCAGTCATTTGGTGATCTGCCAGACTAAAGTGTTTGAGTATTATCCGGCAGGCTGCTTTGAGTTGGATCATCGTAAGCTTGATGATGTGGAGAACTTCTAATTAAAATATTGTTTTTGACATCTATGTTCGTCATTGCTGCCATTACCGCTGGACTGACAATTAGTTGGGGCGCGCGCGTGGTAGCCATCGGGGCAGCATATAAAGCAAAGGTGCTGTGCTCTGAAGTTTTCGTGGCAGAACGCAAAATTGACGCGGTGCTGGCTGACCTGGTGGTTGATGATTTATCAGCCCTGAAGTTCATTGGTGCTTCTATCGACACAGACTCAAAAACGGCCACAGCAAGCCTGTACGGTTTAGCGGAGAGTCACGTAAGCTATCGAGAAGGTATCGGGTGTGCATTATCAGACGGGGAAGCTACTCTCGACTCGATTGAAATCAAGCCTGCTCAGGCCGAAAACCCACAACCGTTAGAATCTGGTAGCGAGATTAACCCGAAACTGAATCTGGTAGTAGATGAGGCCTTTGTAGATTCAGATCCAGAGCACCCAAAGCGTACCAGAGCACTGGTCATCCTACATAAAGGTCGTATCGTTATTGAACGATACGCTGCGGATATTGGTCCTGACACACCGATGCCCGGCTGGTCAATGACAAAAAGTGTCATGAATGCGTTAACAGGCATCCTGGTTAAAGAAGAGCGCCTTACTATCAACACGCCTGCGCTCGCCAATTCATGGCTGGCACCAGGTGATCCACGCAACCAGATAACTATTGAACATCTGTTGCAAATGAGTAGCGGCCTGGCGTTCGATGAAAATATGGCCAACCCGCTGGCAGATGTAAGTCGTATGATTTTAAGAGAGCCCGATATGGCAGCGTTTGCAGCGAACATGCCGTTAGAGGCCAAGCCCGGAACTCGTTGGCAGTATTCGACCGGTACGTCAAATATTTTAGCTGCGGTTCTTCGCCGCGTGGTTGGTGAGAAAGCCTACCACCAGTTTCCAGAAACTGCTTTGTTTCGCCCTATCGGAATGACAAGGGCAGTAATCGAAACAGATGCATCTGGTAATTTCGTCGGATCTTCCTTTATGTATGCTACCACTCGTGACTGGGCTCGATTTGGTCTTTTGTATTTGCAGGATGGGGTGTGGAATGGCAAGCGCATTTTGCCGGAAGGCTGGGTGCAATATTCCCGAACGTCAGGACCGGCCGATCATCAGTCGAGTTACGGTGCACATTTTTGGTTAGACATACACGAGTCATTTAAAGGGGCAGGAAATATTCTGCCAAAAGATACGTTTCACGCCATTGGACATGAGGGATAATTTGTCACAATAATTCCGTCTAGAGAAACGGTAATTGTTCGTTTGGGAAAGACCAGATATCCACAGGCCTGGAAGCATGATGTTTTTGTGCAGAAAGTGCTCGGTGCACTAGAGAATAAAACGCAGTAATTTCCTGTCGCGCCATCTGCATTAAAGGAAACCTGCAGACTGGCTATTTGATTTCGCATCGTTCAATTAGTGCTCATCCATAAACAGTGGCGTAGCGAGAATCACTGAGGTACGTGAGATTTTACCGACTACATGTGGGCGTT
>CAZNOB010000362.1:0-3580 GCA_964574535.1 uncultured Granulosicoccaceae bacterium
CGGATCTGGATCTGACCACTGTGTCGCGTAGCGAGCTGGCGGTTAACTGGCTGGAACCTCTGCAAATGCCGTTAAAGAACCCCCTATGGAAGTTTTGATCAGATCCAGAGTTAGAACCGCGATTGATCTGCTGAGTTGCGGGAATTAGATGCTGACAAAAGGGGCACCGGTAAGTTGCCGGTTAGCGGATGACTAGTCTGTCTTCTTTTTTCAGTCTGATGGTACATGTGCCTTGCGGCTTATGGCCCCTACGGTTTCGGGGTATTGCGGTTACATGCTTACCTGTCAGGTGAGCACGATAAACCGTTAAAGAATGCAAAGCGTTCGCTCTTGCTCTTTCGCTCCTGATCTACCCGCGTTTGTTCAGTTTTTGAACAGTGCCGTGGAGGAAGGTAAAAGCGCCATGGATGGCCGCGTTAGCGTAGTAGCACAGGGACGAGCGTCTACGCGGCCTGCTGGAACGGTGCTGTTCAAAATGCCCCCATGGCACCCCCTGATCAGTCGCAACAACAGTTTTGGTTACTTTTCCTGTTTGAAAAGTGACTCCGCCTGAAGGGCATTTTTGGTCTTCTTTCAAAAATGAAGGCCCCCGGCAGGGACAACCCACCGACGCAAGCCCAAAAATACAGCGCGAGACCCTGCTACAAACTCCAGGTAGCGGCATCCTTGTCTACCAACACTGCTCTGATACCTTCAACGAAATCAGGGTGCCTGACGGCTTCGTCGGCGGCTTTTAGTTCAAGTTTCAGGCAGGTAGCCAGGTCATGACCCTTTGCTTCTTTAAGTAATTGCCGGGTGATATTCATGGCATGAGGCGACATCCTTTGAATACGTTTGAGTAGTCTTGTTGCATCTTTGCTCACCGTGGTTTCGATGGGGCTGTCACTGGCAGCCTGTAGATTGCTCACGAGTTCGTCGTGCGTGGCGGCGCTGAACCAGTTTGATCGATGTGCCAGTAGTTGCTTAAACTCTGCCTGATTAAAGTCTGGATCCTGTGAAGACTCAGCCAGATTCGGTAACACCGAGTCCAGTGCTTCGGAGCCGGTCTGCTCAATAGCAGTGGACAGAGTATTCCAGTGGCTTGAGTTTACGTAGTGAGTGGCAAGGCCGACTATGACCGCTTCGATTCCGGTAATCGGAATTCCGCTTAAAGACAACCATTGTCCTGCATCGTTTGTTAAACGATTTAGAAAGTGTGAGCCACCTACATCGGGGAAAAAACCAATTGCTGTTTCAGGCATGGCAAGTTTAGTAGTTTCAGACACTACCATCAGTTTGCCGTGTACGCTCAGTCCAAGGCCACCGCCCATGGCGATGCCATTAACGAGTGAGATATAGGGTTTGCTGCAATTTGCGATGTGTTGGTTTAATGCATACTCCTGTTCGAAGAATAGCTGTAGCTGTTGCCATTTTTCATCAAGTGCCAGCAGGCGAGTGGATTTCATATCGCCACCGGCGCAAAACGCACGTTCATTGCTTGAACGCACCACAATGACGTCTACCTCGGTATCAGATTCGAGCGATTCCAGGGCAGTGTGAAAGTCGGTAATCATTTCGTGTGTGAGGGAATTAAGCGCTGACGGTCTGTCGAGCGTGATGTAACCGGCTTTGCCTTGTTTAGTTTGTCTTATATGGCTCATTTGTTTACTTGTGTTATTGGTTTGATCGGACGTGGATCTCTGCTGTACTTTAATAGTTGACTAACAGCTGACGCGCATTTCTTTTCCCGTAGCGGGGACGTTGCTGTATGCCGGTCGTGACCCCTGTTATGGAAATCTACCTGTTTCAGTTGCATTAGCCCGGATTATTCACGAAATTGACGGCATCTCACTTGATCTTTGATTCCACAGCGAATTTTTTCTTTTGTAAATATCAATAAGTATTCAACGCAAGAAGAAAATACGCTGTGAAAACAAATCTCTGCGCGATATGCTCGCCATTTCATGAATAATCCGGGTTAGATATTGTTACATCGCTGGCAGCAGGCGGAGAACTCATATGCTGGTAGTCGCTGCGCCGGGTTTCTATGAGGGCTGTAATTCCAATGTTCTTGCCAGTGGTAACTATCGCATGCTTCAAGGCGGCAAACAGGAGTTCTTTATCAAGGCCATTGTCGCGGTGGCAGACAAATGGTGGTGCGAGTGCGGCATGGCTGACGCCATGTACAGGCAAGTCAATATTTAGTTTGTACTGATTGATCACGTGCGCGTCAATTGCGGCGATGTCTGCCTGATTTTCGGAAAGTAGTTTCAGACTATTGAGATGAGAGCCGCTCACCTTTATGGATGATATATCAACTTTATTTGATTTTGTCCACTCCAGCAAAGCGAGATACCCGGAGCGTGAACTGAGTGAATTAACCGCGACACGTACCGGACTTTGCAGGTCATCCCTGCAACCCACTATGTGGCTGTAGTAGTAGCCTGGCTCACAGGTGAGTTGTTCAAAAGATGGTCGGCCAATCACACTCAGAGCCATGCCCTCACGGGTGAATAAATCCGGGCCGCAACACTGACTCAGCATAAGACGGGGAGATTGCCACAGCGACCTGACATCTGTGTGGCGTTGCAACTCTGCTGGTACCTGTGTGCAGCCATGAGCTTGCAGAAAGTTCGCCACGGTGTACCAGAACTGATCCAGTGCTGGCTGTGTGATTGCGTGGTCATACCAGGGTAAGTTTGCAACAAGTCCCTGATCTAATTGTGTTTTCAAAGAAGGGTCTCCAAGAGCTTGCGCGGCAAAACCTCTCCCACTGCGAACGCGCCCTGACGGTGCGCCCAAGGCGATAATAATCACCGATCATTTTCGGGACAATTGAACAACTATGCGCCTCAAATGATCGTACCATCATTTAATAAGGCAAGGGCACTCGCCATGGCACGTTTTCGCTACGCAGACTTCTGCCGCGCAAGCTCCTGGCCTGGATTATTCATAAGGCGACAATTAAATATTAAGTGAAACTCTATGTATACAGTTCTAAATCACTTTATGGGTGCCATGTTCAAGTTAGTAGTGTGTCTATTCGACGCCAGAAGAAACTTTGGCGTCACATCTCGACCCATCCTCCTCGGCACGTGGCTGCCGAGCGTCGAGGGGGATCGAGTGAGATGCGGTGTGCTGTTGGCTGTGGCGTCGAATAGACTGTCTGTCATTTTAGGATTAACCATAAATTCACTGCAAACCCCAAAAATAAAGCCATAAAAGTAAATAAAGACATAAAAGCTAAATTCGCTGGTCGCCTGACGAATGATGCAGGCTTGTTTACTGTAAATTCCAAATAATTAAGAATGAGCCGATTGATAAAAACGTTTCATTTCTATGGTAATTTTGCAGTATGTTATTTATGAATAACTCTGCGCTTTATATCATCGTATCATCATTTATTAAGATTAAGGGCCCTCGCTTTGGCATGTTCCCGTTATACCGACTTCTATCGGGCAGACTCCCGGTGAATGTTATCCGGACTATGTCAATTGTGTTGCAAGGTCTTACTCGCTATAGGTGTGAAGTTCATTTATTTCGCAGAAATCCAGACCAGGATCACTGACATGACCAAAGACCCTCTGCTTCAACCCTTCCA
>CAZNOB010000363.1:0-3568 GCA_964574535.1 uncultured Granulosicoccaceae bacterium
TCAGTTACTTTATCAATGGTGGCAATACCCTGGACGATCCCCGTAAACACTACTTTCTCCTTTGAATTGTCTGTAAAAAAATGCTCGGAAAGAGCACTCACGCTGAAACACGACCCAGTGGCTCACTATTTATCACTTATGATACCGCCAGAGTTAGCGGCTGTCCCTACTTTTAACCAGGCAAATTTAACCCGGATTGTTCACGAAAATCGGCGGCTTCTCACTGAATTCTTGATTCCAACCAAAGACACCCTGAAGATGGTTTTTTCTTGTGTAGGCATCAGTAAGTCAATCTACACGCTTACAGATATTGAACCGTGAGGCCATCTACCGCTGGGATGTTTTCGTTTTCGAGCTTGCGTTCAACGCACAGACGCCTGGGCCTGCCGGGCAATAAAGTAAATCCATTGTCAGAATAAACAACCTGCCCACCCAGATTCACAGTGACAAAAAAAGCCGGGTAATCCGTACTGAGTTCAATGAATTGCTCACCGTTTGCATCAATTTGTTTTACGCTAATTTCAGGGCCGGGCAATCGATAATTTTTATAAGGTGCAACCCAGAATTCATTCTCTCCAAGTAGATTGCCGTCACTGTCAAACCACTCCCAGAAATAAAAACAGTCGCCGGGCAAATCATCACCATCAAACGCCGCTATCCCGGTAACCGAATTGGCTGTAGCTTCCACCGCGTAGTCATGCAGAGTTTTTATTTCTCCCTCAACACTAACAGCACGCAGACATACGCGTATTTTCTGAGTATCTGTTTGATCATTGACTACCTTCAGCAACAACTGCCCCTCAGTAGAAAAGCGAGTGTGGCCTGGAATCATAGCCACGAGTAACGGGCTGTAGAATCTTCTCGCCGCATACTGCAGCAGTTTCCATCCACCTCCATATTCCAGCGATGCCCAGGAAGCAACGGGCCAGGTATCATTTAACTGCCAGAACAAGGTGCCCATACAGTGCGGTTGCAACAGTCGCCAGTACTCGACTGCAGTACGTATCGCCATCGCCTGCTGACACTGTGATAAAAATAACATCCGCTCAAAACTATTGGGGAATTCAAAATAGCGGACCAGCGTTTCGACTATTCGGGCATTACCGCCAACATTACGCTGGTGAACACCCATTACCTTCGATGACACATTTCGATCTTCCGGCAGCGTGAAAGTCTCAATCACTGGCAGCGAGGGAAAAGACTGAAACCCGAACTCTGAACAAAAGCGTGGATGAATATCCTGATACGCTGAAAAGGGTTTAGCCTCATGCCAGACATCCCAAAAATGCATATCACCGGCAGCATCATTCTTCCAGCCGTCACCATAGTCAAGTCTGCCGACTGATGGAGAGCTGGGCCAGAAATCGGTGTTTGCCAACTCGGATTCAACGACTTCTTCCAGTGCATGATTTAGCCTGACATAGTTAGCCAGATAACGATCCCTGTTATTGCGAGTAACCTCCCACCAGTTCAGCGCGCCTACAATTTCATTATCACCGCACCATAGAACAACACTTGCGTGCTTCGACAAACGCCTGACTTGTTGCCTGGCCTCAAGCCGCACCAGATTCAGCCATTGGGGGTCGGCTGCGGGGTAATGGTTACACGAGAACATAAAGTCCTGCCAAATCAGGATACCCAGCTCATCACATAACTCGTAAAACCAGCTGGCTTCGTACTGACCACCACCCCATACACGCAACATATTCATATTGGCATCTACCGCAGACTGCAACAGCTCACGAGTGACCTGATAAGTTCCGCGCTGGGGCAGCGCATCTGCAGGAATCCAGTTTGCGCCCCTCATAAATATCGGCCGATCGTTAATATCGATCCGAAAGCCAACACCCGCTTCATCAGGTGTGGTGACAATTCTAGCCTGCCGCAGACCGATTAGTTGCTGTACTCTCTGTCCACCTATCTCAATACTCAACAAGTGCCGGGTTTGATCACCGCTGCCAGCCGGCCACCACCGCTGCGCATCGCTTACGATAACTTGCAGATGTACTTGTTGCTCTCCACTAGTTAGCATAGTTGTCTGCGACACCACTTCATCACACAATGTGATACTACTATTGACACTGGCAGCCGCCAGTGCGTGCACAGTCACAGCAACCAGGACTGTGGTTTCCCGACCAATGAATTTCTGCTCAACCCTGAAATCTTCAATCCAGTAATTTTCAAACTGCAACAATTGAATTTCGCCATAAACACCGGCAGGCATCAAACAAATATTCCAGTCCCACCCTGCATGACAGGGTGTCTTTCGCAATAGATTAGAGTGTTCAAGGCGACAGTTGGCGCTGTGTGGTAGTTCGAACGGAAGTTCTTTTGCTCTTCGGGCTCCCTCTTCTACCGCGGAGTAGAAATGTATTTTGAGCGTATTACTACCAACCTTAAGAAACGAATGGACATCAAAGTGATAGCGCACAAACTGGCTTTCCACGGAAGCGACAGCTTTATTATTAATCGATATCTTGGCGACACAATCAATCTGATCCAATAGCAGGCAATTGCCATTGGCCAACTGACTTTCCGTCACTTCAAAGTTGCGCTCTATAATCCATTCACTCCGATTAACCCAATCAACGGCGAACTCATTGTCACGGAAATAGGGATCGTCAATCACACCGGCCAAATGCAAGGCAGAATGAACATCCCCGGGTACTGCAAACGGTACTGCAAAATATTTATCGGGGCATGTCAACGTCCAGCCACTATTCAGTAATTGAGTCATGGAGTAGTCCACCTTCTTCAGAGAGCAATTAAACTATCTTAGTGAGTCACCTCGCCCGCATTATTCACAAAATGGCGAGCATATAGCGCAGAGATTTGTTTTCGCAGTGCCCTGTCTATAAATCTTAGGTATTCTTGCGTCGAAAACTTATTCGATATTTGCAAAAGAAAAACTTCGCTGTGGAATCAAAGATCAAGTGAGATACCGTCAATTTCATGAATAAACCAGGCGAGTGCTGAATGATCTTCAGGCCATTAAACGCCGTGCCGCTTCATCATCGAGTGTTGCCGGTCTGTCGCAGCTGGTTGTTAGCGTAACAAATTGTCCGGCCTCGGCAGAATGTAAAATTGAGGTAAGGACTTCCATTACATGTAACGCAAGCGTTCCATCGCAACGATGCGGCCGCTCTTCATGTATTGCAGCAACCATATCAGCAAGGCCAATACCACGATAGTTAGCAATCATATTTCCACGGGAATCTTCATAGTTTGGCTTACCTGCCACTTCAAGTGGTGCTATCCGGGTTTCAGTCTCACCAACCTTATAGCGGACCTCTTCACCAAAGCAATTTGGATCCGGTACATACAAGGTTCCGTCTGAACCATATAGCTCCATAAAATTATGTTCGTGCGCCCAAACATCCCAGCTTGCTGTAAAAGATATCTGCGCACCACTTTGAAACTCAAGTATGGCACGTACAGAAGTATCTACTTCTACAGGGATAACTTCACCAGCACGCGGCTCACTACCAATGGTGCGAGAAGTAGATGGTTTATTGGCCATCGCAACCACTCGTTTAACCGGACCGATCAACTGCACCAGATTACTGAC
>CAZNOB010000364.1:0-3565 GCA_964574535.1 uncultured Granulosicoccaceae bacterium
GTTGCATAGAATTCCGGCCCAGAATCGCTGCGCTGCTTCTATAGCGGCATCTAAGGCGCTGTACTCATTTTTTCTGAATCTCACTTAGAATGACTAGGCTCAATCCAGTAAAAATTCCGTGCAGCGCCTTATATACCGCTCTATATGCTTCTGAACTCGAAATTTTATGCAACACCAGGGTATGCGCTTTGGAGTCTCCTGGTGCTCTCACTGTTACCAGGTGTATTGACTGGTTGTTGTCAAAACGAAATCCCCGGTTCGAGGAACTTCCTGCTATGATACACATCCAACCTACCAATAGGTAGACTGCAGTGCTCCCGTGTGGTTTATTTGCTTCGGCGGTCTTTCCGCCAATCGATTTTGTGAAGCACAGGGGAGCCTGGCGTAGATAATATTCGATGGTGGATTATTGGTCGGTCATTTTAGAGAGATCAGCTACTGTAGAAAATTGAAGCGTAATCCTATTTAGACACCTTGATTTTGATCGTCGATCAGAAGAACGATCCGCACCACTCGAACAATCACTTTCAATTCATATGACACCGTTGTACTGCGCGAAATTGCGGAACCAAAACGCGAATGATTTATAAAGTAGGAGATAAACCATGAATCACAATGATGCGCTTGCCGGTGCGCTGGTCGCTGACGCCGCTGGTATGGGCCTGCATTGGCTGTACGACCAGGATCAAATTCAAACTATCCGAAAGAGTGGCGATATTATGTTTCGCCAGCCGGACGCTGCGAATTTTAAAGATAAAAGAGGCTACTTTGCGCATGCAGCACGTCGAACTGGCGAGTTGTCGCACTATGGTGAATCGGCTCGAATAGTGGGGCAAATAGCCGCTGATGGCCAATACGACACTAATCTGCATCGGGAGCGTTTTTTTGAGGCGTTTGGTCCATGTGGACACTACTCTGGTTACGCTGACAGGCCAACTAAAGTGCTTGTTGCTCGCATGATTGTTGAGGGAGACGACCTCAAAGAGCCAAGTGGTATGGATGATAATCAAATGCCTGCAATATGTGTTGTACCCGGCTTGTTTGCACATGGCTATTCAGCAGATGTTGTCAGCGATGCAGCGCAAGTTCTGTCCACAAACGCTGATGTAGTTGCCGGAGCCAGGGCAGTACATCAGTGTTTGCAGCTAGTGGCAGAAGGCCGTCCGTTGTCCGAGGCGCTGAGCGTGTCGGCCAGCGCGATTGAAGGAGACGTAGGGCAATTGATGAGAGATGCATTAGCAATCGAAGCCTATGAGCCGGTGGAAACCGCAAAGCGTTTTGGTCTTGCCTGTTATATCGATCATTCCTTGCCCGTGGTTTGGTATCTGCTCAACAACGCCGATGATTTCGAATCTGTGGTTCGAGACAACATACTATGCGGTGGTGATAATTGCGGCCGTTCCATGGCATTGGGAGCCATTGCCGGGTTAGCGTTCGGCGTGCCTGAATCGCTTATTAAGCAGATGGCTGGTGGTCGAGTCCCGATTACACAAAGAGAGCAATGATCAAAAACAGTAATACTCGGCGAGTATGATCAGTAAATGGCAAGAGCATGAGTGCGAAGTACTGTTAACAGGGATCCTGTCGGCAAAGCTTCGTGCTGATGGGGATTCCAAAAGATGTGGGACAATGCGAATCGAATACAGCGGCAAAATGGCCAACTCAAAACCAGGCTGGACGGGCTGGTCGAACGCGCTGAGCAAATAGTCCGGCCCGTCGAAAAAGGAAGCTGCGGAGGCAGACGTTCCGCTGCTCAGGAAACTATTGACGATGGGTCAGCGTAAACCTCTGGCCAGGTGGGAACGTCAGGTACTCGATGAATGGTTCATCGATGGCAGTCATACTCACATAAATTTTGGCATACCTGGACTTATGTCTCCCACTTCACAAGCGTCATATGAACACCGTCGTGATACTGGTCGTCAAGGTGCACCGCCTCTGGTTCAACACCATATTGCACAAAGCCAATCGATTTATAGAGCTCAAGTGCTGGTTCGTTTGGCACGTAAACCTGCAAATTAATGCGAATTACATCGTGACTAAAGGCGTGTTGAATTGCTGCATTTACAAGTTGTCGACTCAGACCCTGGCGACGGTATCGAGGTGAAGTGAAAACGCCCCACATCACCATTTTGTGACGCGATGACGGGAACTTACTTGTGTGGCCTACGGCTGCTGTGGCTGCAAGCTCACCATCAACAAAGCCACCAAACATAGCGTTCGGATGAGAAAATGAAAGCTGTGCTCGAAAGCTGTCTAAAGTGCGAGTGAGTTCTTCTTCATACGTCAGCCCCATTGGCACTGGGTTTTCTCGAGTAACTTCCCGCCGTAAGGCGGAAAAACCCTCGGCGTCATCAGCATTAATAGAACGGATATTCATAGGCTGTTCAACTACGTTGCATTGGGCATAGCGCGCGCGTACACAGCGGGCTACGGATGCATGTGTGTGCCCGACATGGCCGCGATCGAAATTGGTGTAATTCCCCTGCATTATTCGGGACTAGTATATCAAAGATAGCAACTTTAAAAGTACTGGCCGATGTCAGAGGCAAGCTGGCGATCGAATGTCTGAAGGATGTCCGGGAGAGGTTGGTGAGCGGGCCGACAACCGAATATCTGCAGAAAAGCCATACAGAATTTAAGTTTGGATGCAAATAGATTGAAGGCAAAGTATGTGATACGATAAAGTTCACATGAAAAAAAAACATCACTTTCATACTCTGTTGCATTCTTCAGAATTGGTTGAAGATCGCTTGCGTCAAGGGCTGGCGCCGCAGAACTTGCGGCCTCGTCAGGCGCGAATACTCAGTGCGCTGAACAGGCTGGGCCAAATCTCACAGGTCACACTGGCGAAGGAATTTCAAGTGACTCCAGGAAGTATGAGCACAATGGTGACTCGCCTGGAGAAGCTGGGTCTCATCACTCGTTACCGAGAGCCAGACGAACGTCGCAGTGATGTTTTGTCCCTGACCCCGGAAGGTAAGGCGCATCTTCAAGGAATAAGGAGGGCGTGGAAGAAGATGGATACGCTTATCGTAAATGCCATTGGCGTTGAGAAAGCGCAATTACTGGGTGAGTTGACGGAGGAACTCACGTTTGCACTTGGAGGGCAAGTGCCAGGAACTTCGATGGCACCAAACAAGGATCTTTCGTCGGTGACGTCAAAGAACTAACCTGGATTATTCAGGCGGTGACCTGTTTAATGCTGGACGTCAAATCCTCATAAATAAAGCAGGACAGGTATTTTTATTAAAGCACCATCATCCTTTTGCGATAGTCGCTCGGTTGATATAGATCGCTCTACTGTTTAAACATAATTTCTCTCACTTCCGAAATTTAAATACAAGGCAGGATAAAATGAAAATGAAAAGTGTTGTGGCACTTAGTGCTCTGGTTGCAATTAGTAGTGTTGTCTATGCTGACGCTCCAGAGGTACCGACCGCAGCCCCCTATATCGTACTCAGTGATAATCTTGATGAGCCGAATGGATATGGTTTTTGCATTGATACACTTGGCGCTGGTCAAACAGATTTAATGCAAACTCACTCTTGCAAGCCACATAAAG
>CAZNOB010000365.1:0-3526 GCA_964574535.1 uncultured Granulosicoccaceae bacterium
TACGTCTTTCATTCTGCTACGTCTTTCACTCTGTTACGTCTTTAATTCCAGTCATACGACGTTCATCGAACACGCAACCCTTCCGCTCGGAGGTAACCGTGTCGGCAAACTGGTCAATCAGAACATGGGCACTGCCTTCATCTGGTGCTATGCAGAAATTTGTATCGTATTTAGTCGTTCATACTCACAGAAAAGTGACATTAGCGATGCTGATCATCATTTTCATTGGGAGTATATTCCCATATCCACTCAATTAGCAAGTATACAGATTTGAACATCGTGAAAGCCGAATAAACACAGCAAAAGAAAATATAAGCCATACATCACGGTGTCACTTAAGTAAGGAAGAAAGAGGTAAGGAAGACACCCATCGTAAAAGCAAATTGAGAAATAACTCACATAAACTCCAACTCAAATAAGTCAGCACCAAAAACTCGTAGTTAGTAATAAACGCAGGAAGCAACCAGGCATCAGGTTCATAAATCTCAAATCGCTACGGAAGCAACTCCCTTTAATTAATTAAATGGATGTGTATTCTCCGCGACGTACCGGGAGAATTATTTTTTGAATCGCTGATATATTTCAGAATACAGTATACTAATACCGTTACTTTTTTCGTCAGCAGAGGTACGCTGATGCTTAGTTTCTACTGGATATCCACATGAAGAAGTTTGTTTTGCTGTATGTCTTTACGTTCCTTTTTTCTCCGCTGTCCCACAGCGATATATTGAGCAATAACGATATAGATCTGCATATTGAAAAGCTGCAAGTTCTAAATCCCGCATTTGTCGCCCTGCGGGTCAAACTTGAGGCTAATGAAAGAGGTAAGGAAGACACCCATCGTAAAAAGCAAATTGAGACATAACTCACATAAACACCAACTCAAATAAGTCAGCACCAATAACTCGTAGTTAGCAATAAACGCAGGAAGCAACCAGGCATCAGGTTCATAAACCTCAAATCGCTGCGGAAGCAACTCCCTTTTATTAATTAAATGGATGTGTATTCTCCGCGACGTACCGGGAGAATTATTTTTTGAATCGCTGATATATTTCAGAATACAGTATACTAATACCGTTACTTTTTTCGTCAGCAGAGGTACGCTGATGCTTAGTTTCTACTGGATATCCACATGAAGAAGTTTGTTTTGCTGTATGTCTTTACGTTCCTTTTTTCTCCGCTGTCCCACAGCGATATATTGAGCAATAACGATATAGATCTGCATATTGAAAAGCTGCAAGTTCTAAATCCCGCATTTGTCGCCCTGCGGGTCAAACTTGAGGCTAATGCGGAATCGGCAAAGGCAATGTCTCAAGCGAAGCTAAACAATGGTTTTCAGGTGATAGTGGGCTTAGGTGAGAATGCGAATGTTGATGAATATACAGATCTGGAAACCCTTGTATTAGAAAACGGTTATCAATCTATTGACAATTGGGCTGAAGTTAATGATCGAATAGAAACGATGTACTTTACAGCTACGAATTTGGCGGATTTTAGTAGATTTATTAACGGTAAAAAAACTGGTATCGATGCTGGTACCGATATATTTTCCTACATTGAAGACGAATCAAATCCTGAGGATGTCAGAAACATGCTTGCTGGAAAGTTGACTGAACAATGTGAGCTGCATTGTGCTGATAGCTCAGACCTAAATTCCATTGGGAAGCGCTATTCAGATTTACTGACAGCCTATAATGATCTGAGGAAGAGCAAACGCAAGTAAGCTTTTATTAAAGGCATTTCGGGATCTGCTCAATCCTTAAAAGCGCTTTGCCCACACTTCGGTTTATCCCGAACAATCAATCGTGCAATAGCCAACTGCTTTACGACTAACTATCTCTCCCTCCCCCAGGTAGACTACTTTATGCCTCTGCCACGGTTGACTCAAATCAACTGTACAGCTGGCTTTTTTCCATCAAGTACATCATGAGCAATTTCAACCAGTGTTTGAGATTCTGATTGCAGACAGTCATTTAGAAAATCCCGAACGATCTCAACCGGCCAGCGGTACGCTGCGGCCGCAATGAACATCCGAGGTGAGATAACCCTACCCTCATCAGAAGTATAAAGCGGCAGAAAAGACAAAATTTTCTGGATATCATCACTCGAGGGAACGATCCCCCTGTAAAGGATCGCTGCACATACGCCCGCTATTGGCATGATTTGGCGTGTTTCAAAAGTCTCATACACAAACGTTAGATTTTCCGCAGAGATATCATCGAGCAAAGCAAGTGAAAACGCCAGCTCCTTGTAAACAACGGTCCCAATAAACTTTTCGTGCATCAGCTTGCGTAAATAAGGCGCTGCGCTCTTGCAGTCAGTAACACCGAGCGCTCTGACAATCTTGCTTTGAGATTGCCATGCCTTGGGTTTCTCGATCTCAATAGCCAGTGCTTTTTCCAATTCCTGACAATGACCCGAAATACGGTCTTTGATGATTTTCTGGGCGGCGCTTCGTACCTTTGGCGATGAACGCGAATTCAAATCTTCAAAATATCCCATTGTTCGTCTTTATACTGTTTCGTATTTACGATTCAGTATATTAGAAAACCGTTGCTTTGTGTTGGCTACACGTTGGGCATTTGACCCGAGCCACCTGTGCAGGCGCCTCATAAATCTCTACGTCACGTAACGGCGTCGCCGATGATAGGGTGGCCTACCGTGATGCGCAACAACCCGATTCCCGCGGCAACGCTATACAACAACGCGCTCAGCAAAACCCGCAATGTATGAGTTGGCAATATGAATTAAATTTATCAGACTGTCAGATTAGTCGGATTGGATTTTTACTTACGTGGTATCTGGAGAAATATTGCAGGCTTTGTAATCGATTGCAGCTCTACAGGCAGGTTCCTTCGGTCTAGTTGGTACCTGGTACTAACAATCCAGAAGTCAGAAAAAATCTAATCGAACGTCCGCTTTCATGCTTATAGAATTAGTGTGTAAACTCTACTCTCATCATTAGAAATGACGGCAGGCCTGTTAACAACTCGCTTTCGCTTTTAACATCCAGAGTTCCAGCTCGGGGTGTTTTGATCTAGCCATGCAGCCAGCGATAAGTCTCCTGTCGATAAACACTCATTGGTGGATAAATTTATAGTTTTGATTGTGTCTGTAAGTGGACTTAACCAGCTTACATCACCCGTCAACTGGTTTTATTAAGAGTATTAATTCACTCAGTTCTTGCAGATTGCTAATTGACTCAGGAACCCCGGTAAGTTGGTTTTGTCCGGTCAAGTTGCCAAGAGACTCCGGTATTGAGCCAGACAATCGATTTGCTGACAGATCAAGAAGCTTCAGATTGGTGAGATCACCGAGTTCACCCGGTATAGGTCCTGATAAGTTGTTCTCAAAAGGCGTAGCTCGTTTAGTTCGGAAAAAGCTGCAAACTCAGCTAGGATAGCTCCTGATATCAGATCACCTGGCTAGTCTGATTGATTGGGACAGACAGGAGATTGCACAATCTATCGGTGTAGTGGAACTAGCTGAGGAGAAGTGGTGGAAGAGGATCCGGTATAAACAGTAA
>CAZNOB010000366.1:0-3493 GCA_964574535.1 uncultured Granulosicoccaceae bacterium
TCGCGTGCAATCAGTGGTTCGCAGTAGCGCTTGTTTCTGGATGGGCACTAGTTAGTTACATTAATGAGGAAACAGAATGAAATCGGATACGGCATACGTGGCTGTTAGCGATACCAGTCAGGGGATTCGAACGGGCAAGCAGTATCTCAGTGGCCTGCAGGATGACCGAGAGGTATGGACACGCGGCGCCAGGGTTAAGGATGTCACTAAAGAGCCTGGAATGGCGAGAGGAGCGGCGACGCTTGCTTCGTTTTTGGACAAGCAACACAGTCCTGAATATAGAGATACAGTGACCTATGTCGAC
Organism: uncultured Granulosicoccaceae bacterium; assembly: GCA_964574535.1. GTDB lineage: Bacteria > Pseudomonadota > Gammaproteobacteria > Granulosicoccales > Granulosicoccaceae. The sequence continues at coordinate 305 of CAZNOB010000366.1, forward strand.
GAGGACGGAGATCGCTGCGGGCTGGCTTATAAAATACCGCGTTCGGTGGCTGATGTTGCCGATCGAGGTAAGGCCTATTATGAGTGGGCAAAGTGGTCTAACGGCATGTTTGGACGCACACCGGATTATAAAAATGCATCGGTAATGTCTTTTGCTGCGGCCACAGATTTTTTAGCGCAGGGTGAAAAAGGCCAGGCGGATTTCGCTAAAAATATGGTTGCTTACTACGACTATGTTCGAAAGAACGATAAAGTACTGACGCATACGCTGGTTAACCCTGCCGTTTCTCATCAACAGGCGTCTAAAGGCAAGTTTAGTAGTGAGGTAGCGCTGCATGTTGTAAAGGAAACTGATGCGGGTATTATCGTTAATGGTGCAAGGTTGTTGGCGACTCTTGGTCCGCTTGCCGATGAAATTGAAGTCTTTCCTTCTACGGTATTGCGTGCTAGTGCAGACAATATTCCATTTGCATTTGCGTTTGCTATCCCGATTGCTACCCCGGGCCTGAAGTTGCTGTGTCGCGATAGTTATGATCACGGGAAATCAAATTTTGATGCGCCATTGTCATCGCGTTACGAAGAGATGGATGCAGTCGTTATTTTTGATAATGTGCTGGTGCCTTGGGAACGCATATTCATGTATGGGCAGCCAGAACTATGCAATCAGGCGTTTGGCGCAACGCATGCAGTGGTGCATATGGCACATCAGGTGGCGGCAGGAAAACTAGCTAAATCCGAGTTTATCGTTGGATTGATGTGTGCGATTGCAAAAGCCACTGGCAGAGATAAAGACCTGCATACCAAGGGCTTGATCTCAGAAGTGATGATGATGGCTGAGAGTGTGAGAGCCTTTTTATTCTCTGCCGAGGCTCAGGCAGAGTTGAATGAATATGGTACTTTTATGCCACTGCGAAGACCGCTTGATACGTCGCGTAATTTGTTTCCGAAAATGTACCCGAGAATGGTTGAGATACTGCAATTAATTGGATCTTCGTCTTTGATGGCAACACCGGCAGAGGCAGATTTCTCGAACGCTATGGCGGCCGATGTCGAACAGTATTTTCAGGTGGCTAACCTTGAATCGCGTGATCGAGTTGCCTTGTATCGGTTGGCTCATGACGTGGCCGTTTCGGGGTTTGGAAGTCGTCAGGCGCTCTATGAGCGCTTCTTTTTTGGCCCACCGATTCTCATGCAGTCAGCATACTATGATTTGTATAGTAAAGACGAGATGATGGATCGTGTTGATACTTTGTTGAAAAGCTAGCGGGCTGTGCGGGAAGTTCGGTAACAAGCTTTTCACAGTGACAGCCGGCAGAGCAAGGCAGAAAATGCAGGCATAATAGCAGGGCCTGCGTCGAGTTTTTCTAACGCCGCTATGGCGACTGTCACGAAGATAAAGTGTTATCAAACTATTCCAAAGAGCCTACACAGGGGGTTACAGCTCGGCTAGTGGATGCTGTCGAGCAAGTATGGCATCCCTGCCAGAGGGCTTCATTTTTGATAAGCCTGGATTCAAGATGACCGAAAACGAAGCAAAAAGTCTTTGTGCGACAAAACAGCCCGTTCAGAAGACGGAAAGCAAAAGACGGGGCAAACTGACACTGACATGTTCGTTCCGGGTCGGTCCTCAGAATACTTACTTCTGTAATCCGACCCACTTTCACACGCACTCTTAAAACTCATTAAGCACTGATAGATCAAGAGTGAAAGAGCAGGTGCAAGTGCTTCGCGTTTTTGATTTGTCTAACTTGTTTGGTAGGCGGCTTTTATGTGGTTAAAAAAATTAAACGCGAAAAATCCAGTACTTATAACTATGTTGGATGAAAGTTACAGGGGTAAGGAATGACAAATTTCGATACGCGTGAATTTCGTTTTGCTTTGTCCGGCTTTGCAACGGGTGTGACTATAGTTACTGCTTTGTCAGAGACTGGAGAGAAAGTAGGTATGACCGCCTCCAGCTTTAACTCTGTCTCTATGGAGCCTCCATTAATACTGTGGAGTGTCACAAAAGCGGCAATGTCTGCCCCAGTGTTTCGTGATGCACAGAACTTCGCTGTGCATGTGCTGTCGTCTGATCAGGTTGAGTTGTCTAACCGTTTCGCCAAAAGTGGCATGGATAAATTCGCAGATACTGACTACACCACTGATGAATATGGCGTACCGATATTAAGTGGCTGCGTGGCGCGATTTGACTGCACTACCTGGGCGGTACATGAGGGTGGTGATCATTGGGTTATCTTTGGCGAAGTACAGGGTATCGAGAGGGAAAATAAAGAAGGTCTGGTGTTCAGCGATGGATCTTATGCAACGGCAAATCCTGTCAGGCAAATGAAGGCAGTAGAAGCTGGTGCTGTAGATTACGAGAGTCCAATAGATAATTTGCTTATCTATAATCTGGCACGTGCTTATCGTCAAATGAGTAGCCAGTTTCACGATAGCGTGCGAGATAGCGGACTATCGATTCCAGCTGGAGAATTCTGGCATCGCTCTATGGCGGGGTTAGTCGTACACTGCCTGATCTTGAAGCGCGAACTTTTCTGGATACAGAATCCCTGTCTGATTCGTTGTTGAGTTTGCAAGAAGATGGTTTGTGTTCGATTGATGTTCGAAACGGTACGAAAGTGGTTGCCGAAACCTCGGAGGGGCACAAGCGTATTGAGCATTTATTCGAACACGGTGTAAAACTGGAACAGGCGGCGGTTGGGGAAGGGGGCGATGAGGCTCTGCGTGAACTGGTCTCACAGCTCGCCACCGTAGTAAGAAATACTAACTCGCTTATGTGAGTTCATCGCATGTGTGTAAAACCATTTCAATGGTACGTATGGGGGAGGCAACAGTGACGCGAGTGAAGTATCGTATGGGTTGAAAAGGCAACCGGGGATAGTGCATCAAAAATGTCGTGATTTCAACAGGGAAATCCTACTCCAATTGTAAATTTTGGTGTAAAATTTGTTGATAAATTTTTGGAATAGCAGTGGACTTTCGACTAATTGGTCTTCATCAGAGATGGTATTTTTTGTCGAAAAACATGCTGTCGGGCACAGCGCCTCATTTTGATGTGGCAGGAACCGGGGACCACATTAAAGATGACTGACAACGCAAAAAGTTGTGAAATACACGAATATGCTGAAGCTCTGTATTCGACAGATAGTTTTCAGGACGCGTTTTCATTGCTGGAGCAGCAGGCGCT
>CAZNOB010000367.1:0-3478 GCA_964574535.1 uncultured Granulosicoccaceae bacterium
TAACAAGTCGGTCAGTTTGAATTTCTGGCAATGGGCTTGCAGAAAACTCACTGAACCCACTACTCCTTTAAACCGATCTTCGAAATGTGTGGTCAGCTCTATCAAGTGCTCTGCAAATATACCCACGCGCTGAAGAGCCGCTGGGCCGTCTTGCGGGATCACACCCTTCTTATTTTCAAGCACAGCGCGACCTGTCCAGTCTAACAACTCAATGTAGTCAACCAGATGAAAGGTAACCCTAATGATGGCTTGCGGGTTTGAGATGTGCTGAGACATGGATATCTGCGTTGTGTCCAGTGCGTAATGTATCTCTGAGGGTATCTGTGCGAGCGATACAGAAGTAGCCGCATATGTAAGACAGAATACGGGCTTGTCAGTAGTAGTACTGATATTCGAATTAGCTTGTCAGTAGTTGTACTGATACTTGAATTGTTTAGGGCGTCCTACCCCGTTTGGGTTATAGACGAAACTACAGTCGTGAATAAAACTACGAAAGTGGTGAGACATGGTGCCCAAAAAATTACCGGGTAACTTGGTGTTTCATCTATGTGTAGTCATACACTGGAAATCAATAAAACGGTATATAAGGAAATAACCTCATGCGAAAAAAATTTCGAGCCAAGCGTGCGCTCTCACATGCTTGCCATCAATGGAGCGGTTTTGTTTTTGCCGAGCCTGCGACGCAGCTACTTCCACAGGTTCGTTCCAGACTCAAGTCTCATCAAATCATTATGGATGATAATGAAATTCTGGTGATGGAGAGCGGGTTCGTCACTATGGCCTTGTACGCAGATCGTGCCATTGCCCACGAAGAGGCGATAGTGGTGCCTGGTGTTGATTGTTGCGGGCAGCGTGGTTTTCTGGTGCTGCGAGAGGGTGTGGCACCCTTTCATAGTTTGTCTTGTAGTGCGATTGATGCCTGTCATGAGTCTGCTCTGGCAAACGAAAAAGCAAACGCCTTACTCGCTGCCTTTGGTGATAAAAATAATCTGAGAAAGGCAGCGCGCAACGCACCGTGGTATACACTGGTAACCGATCAGGATCGTGAGGCTGCAGGGCTCTGTGCGTGGGGAAGCGAATCTTTTTTGCGTAGGTACCGACTGCGGTATATCGCAAGGCGATTTGGTTTACCACAAATAATACTACGACTTGCCGGCTCTTACGGTGACCGGCTAGTTGCGGCCAGTCTGCTGCGTTCTAAACTGCACAACACCAGCCAGATCCTGAGTTCAGGAAGTAGATAGTGGTTATGTCATGCTGTGGATAGAAGGGTGTGGCATCAAGTGACATCTGAAGCTTGCGAAGCTTTGGAATTGGGCTATGAAATTTTCTTTTTGAAATTATCCGGACAGCCATTTAACGAATAGAACCAATCATTTTTCAACAGATGTGTGTTCCGTTACATGGGTATTTGCGAGCATGGCTGTCTCGCAAATACCCCTATTTTTTATCTTGCCGGTCTCTGATCCGTACTTACAATTGAGTTGTATGTACTCATACAAATTTTTCGGACCCTGTAATGCGCGGCATGCAGAGATTGTAAAGCGTCACCCGGAGAGAAAATGAATGCCGGGAAAGAAATAACGTTACCCCCAGTCGCCAACGATCCCGGTAGATGATATTCGCCCCTTCTGTGTAATTCCCAACGAACCTTGCGGAAAGAATGTATCAACTAACAGCGGCGATCCGAATCACCCAATTCATGACGGTCACTTATACAAGTGACGCGGCATAATACTGAACTGGTTAAGGCACGCCGTTAATCGCAAAAAAAAAAAATTTGTGAACTGATCCAAATAAAAAATAGCCCCGTAGTAACAGTAGCTTTGCGAGGCAGTGGTACGCCAGACAATGCGAAATATTAATCATTTTAATTTACATAAACATACTAAACGGAGTTACATTGATGAAAAAACTAGTCACACTTGCAGCTGCCCTGTTACTCAGCACCACTGCGTTTGCCGGCGGCTTAAAAAAGGATATCGTTGACACAGCAGTCGATGCCGGCAGCTTCACTACGCTCGTCGCCGCTGTGCAGGCAGCGGGCCTTGTGGATACGTTAAAAGGTGATGGCCCTTTTACTGTGTTTGCCCCTACAGATGCAGCCTTTGCAGCTCTCCCTGAAGGAACCGTTGAAGAGCTTCTGAAGCCGGAAAATAAGGATAAGCTGGCGGCTATTCTGACTTACCACGTGGTTGCGGGTAAAGTTATGTCAGCAGATATAGCCGGTAAAGAAACCAATGCGGCTTCAGTGCAGGGTCAGGATCTGAAAATCAATGCAACTGAGGGTGTAATGATAAATGATGCTGCTCTGGCCACCCCCGATGTGGAAGCTTCAAACGGCGTTATTCACGTGATTGACAAAGTACTTCTTCCTCCTGGCAGCTAACGCTTTATTCTCAAGCAACACTGCAGAGGTCCTTTGCGTGTCGGCAGCAAAGCTGTCGGCATGTTTTATCTGTCACTCTGTTGCCTGGTCGGTGCATTGTTAAGTGGAGCCTGGATGAACAGAACCAGACATATCTGGTTTGCTTGATGTGTGATCCCACAGTGCCGTGGTGTGTAAAGTGTTTCTATTGCAAATTCAAAAAAATATTCGACGCAAGACGACTTGAAACTTAAGTACGGGAACTGCGAAAATAAATCTGCGCGATAGTCTAGTCATTTCATGAACAGTCTGGGCTAAGAAGATTCTGCAAAGGAAAACACCTTACTAAAATCATGTTTAGCCAGATCGCTTTTATGAATAACAAAATATAACTCCCCGGCATCATAGAATTGAAAGCCACACTTATTGTCAGAATACAACCTAAGTAGTACGACCCAGTCTTCCGGACTGCCACCATGCTTGCTCGCAGCCTGCGCCTGGGGGGATTCACCGCTCGCCGTTTCAACTAAATCATTGATGGTGTGGTTCATGTATGGGGAATAGGCATTGTTGCGTTCTTGAAGTACGCCTTTACGGCCCAGGCTTTCGTGGAAGGCGGCTTTGGATTTCCCGGTTTTAAATGCTTCGTCCTCGTGTTCGTAGAATGACTTATTGCCAAAGTTGACGGGAAGTGCTGCAAGTTTTCCTGGTTCTGCCTCGTAGGCTTTGTAGGGTTCACGTCTGTAAGAATTGTTGTAGTCCATACCTTTTAAAAGCGAGGCCGTTAACAATCCATCGGTATTTGGGTGGTACCATACAACGTTGTCGTATTCATCTTCTTCCTTAATGAAGAAATACAACATGCCGGTACGGGGCAGGTAGCTCTGGTAGTGTGCTAATTCTTCACAGTTCAGTTGTGCAAAGAAACTGAGATGTTCAATTCTATTGTCCTTATAAGGAACCTCCCTGGTCGGGTAGTCAAAGCCCCGAGGTAAATCCGGCAAACCACCAAATCGGGTATTGCCAACTTTGCTGTAGTTATCTGGTACATTTGAGTTGATGCATACTGCTTTTAATGCTGATTCTTCAAAAGTAGCCAGGTGTTTTTCT
>CAZNOB010000368.1:0-1534 GCA_964574535.1 uncultured Granulosicoccaceae bacterium
GGCCATCTTTCCAGATTGCGATTACGTGCCTGTTCTTCGCTTCCTGTTTGATCTGCACCAGCGACAGAAAAATAGCTTTCGAATCGAGCCGCAATAGCCTGTGGTTTTAGAATATCTACACGCAAGGCATCCCATCGGTCTTTAACCATGGAGGTGAAGCTGGTTACCTGTTCGTCAATGAGTCGACTAAGAAGTTGGTTCTGATTGGTTTGTATAAATTCAATCGAATTCGGATCCGGGGCCCCGGTCCAGTCCACCCCATAGGTAGCATCCAGGTCCCAGGGAACGAAAAACCATTTGCCAGACTCGTTACGCGCAATGTAGTAGTTCTTAAACATCGTATCTCGGTTAGATGTCACCAAACGCAGAATCCAGAAGTCCGCAAAAGATTCCAGATCGACCAGGTTTCCAATTTGTGCTGCAAAGATTTCAGGGTCGCTGTCACTAATGAAAGCAACCAGATCAACAAGCGGTTCGAACATTTCAATATCATCTGAATCCGGGTATTTCTGCTCGAAGTTTTGATCTACTGTGTCTGGATTGATCAATCCAGCACCGCTTCTCGTTGCTTTATAAAGCATGCTTCCGTTAGCAGCAATAGTGAAGTCGACACTGCCCCAATCATCATTACCGCTGGCGTCTTCGGGCACATCCACTTTTTCCAAATCGAGTAGCTTGCGATCTACACGTTCCGAAATAACGTAGAGACCATGATATCGACCATTCAGTATCATTTCCGCAAGCCCGCCGGCAATGGTTGAGTCACCTTGCTCTTCGCCGTCAGCATCGATGTATGCATAGCTTCGCATGCTGCGATAGATATCGTGGCTTACTATATTCCTGACCAGCGCTAAATCTCGATACGCTGCATCAGCTATCCAGTCATCATCTTTTCTCAGATCGAAAAAGCGTACGTTGTCCGAGTCATTTGGATCGTCGATTGCACGAGTCTCAAAGGAAAATGATTTTTTATCGAATGCCTTGGAAGTAGCGCCTCTAATTTCAATACCCAGGTTCTGCACACCTGAGTCAATGCCGGACGCACCATCAACCCAACGCCAGGTGCCAGGAAGCTTTGGATCATCAACTATGTTATCCGCCCATACTTCAAAAACAGGCAGGTTCGTGACCACCAAATCATATACCTGCAAAGATGCTCCATCGTCCAGTATTTCGATTGTGATTTTGTCGCCATAACTGAGGGTCGCAGCAAAGGTATCACCAGAGGAAATTTTTGTATCTTCCATACTGAGGTCATACCCCGCTGGCAATCCAGTGAAGGTAATCACATCTGACAGTTGCGCGGGAGTACTGAAGCGGTCAGGTAACGAAATAAACAATCGGTTACTCGCGGCATCTGCAATCAAGGGGTAACTTCCCCACCGCAGGTTGTACGACGCAATATCCAATACCGAATCACTACCCGTCGCGTCTACATCACCAGTGACCACCAGGTCTGAGTCACCGGTAGCTGTTTCGGGCCCTTCACTAACACTAGTGATTCCGAGTGGATCTTCAGCCTCTTGCTCTTCAG
>CAZNOB010000368.1:1634-3440 GCA_964574535.1 uncultured Granulosicoccaceae bacterium
GATCTTTCTCTACCCGCGTTTAATCAATTTTGAGAGTGATCGTGGAAGTGAGTCGGCGCGTCATGGATGGGGCAAAGAGCACTGTCAGCCATGGATAGCTGTTTGCCCGGCCCACTTTCACGACCTTTTATTGTGTTTCTAATACTACCCCTGCGGATTAAAAAATTGATGTGGTGCAAACGGCGTTTGCAACGCCCGTTCAATCATTTCCAGATGATCTTGCCCATAGAACATATCACCATCTAAAAAGTATGTCGGCGATCCGAATACATTGCGTTGAATAGCCTCTGCTGTGTTTGCTTTATGGATAGCCTGAACAGACGGCGACATGGCCGCAGCCAACAAAGGGGCGGCATCAATTCCACGGCTTTCTGCGGCTAAAGATAACGATACCGCATCGGCCAAATCTATATCATCTCGCCAATGAGCCTGCAGCACCGCATCGGCCAGTGTATCTATATCTGCGTTTTGCACAATCGCTGCAATCAGCATCCCGTTAGACAGGTTAAGAGAATTATCATGGTAGGTTGGACGATGGTTCAAAATCTCTACACGGCGCATCTCAGCCCATCGCTCTATCTCGCGGCCAAAAAAATAATCCACATGAGCGCGCGTTCGATCCGCAAACGAAAGGCCTCCTACTGCCTCCACTACCGGGCTGAGCGAAATAGGTCGATGCTCCAACACACACCCGTGTGCCTCGCAAATCTGCGACAACTTTCTGGATCCGATATAGGCATAAGCCGAATGTGCAGAATAGAAATATTCGATATTCTGTTTCATGTAAATCTGCTTTGCCTCTTGCTGCAAAAAACCAGAGTTTATCAATTTTTAGATAAACCAGGGTGACGGGTCACAATGAAATTGATTCAACTGTGTTCTCCCTCTTTATATTGATAATAATACCGACTCTCCGCAACACGCGACAAAGCACAACCGCCAATATTCCTGCAACCGCACTGTCAGCGCTACATCATCGAAATTGAGTCTGTGAATGCATCAATCACACATTTAGGCACTCGATATCCAACTATTTAGAGTTTGGCATAGACACCAGCGGAAGCGAATCGCAGCCGTAAATTATTCGGACAGAAAATTGCTAAACCTTGGTCGTCGCCAAAAGAGACACAGTTCTCAAATTTGTCGAAACAGCCGCTTCAGCCTAATTAAATATATACTTACATACAGGGACTACTATGTATAACTATATCGACTTCACCCGGCTCGCAGGATGTATTGTGGCCAGTACAACGCTAATGGCATGCGACTCCGCGACTGTCACATCACCCACTGCTCTGCTGGCAGACAGCGCATCAATCAACTGCTCAGCAATCGAAGTGGATTTATCCGGCACACGCCTGCTTGGACACGTATCTGCAACGGAGTCAACATCAACCGTCGAGGTTTCAATCCCGGATGGCAGATATGAAATCCATCTGCACTATGAAGATCTGGCGCACAACGATCCTAACCAGGCTGATCAACTTGATGAAATCTGGTATCTGGAAGGCAGGAACGCCAGTGGAGAGTATGCATTGATCACCGATCACACCGACGATCTACCTGCGAATGAAATATACGGACAAACCAATGTTGGGCCCTACGACCTGAAAGGTATCGTTGCAGTAAATGGCAGTCACGCGTCAGTTAGTCCCGGCGGCGATTCAATCGTCGCGAAATATAACTCTATTGAACCAACAATGGCTGTTTTCTACCCGCTTATCGAAAGCTGCTTCAACCCTTCACAGTAAAAATAATTTTACCTCTAACACTTACTGATATTTGCAAAAGTCAAAACTAAATGTG
>CAZNOB010000369.1:0-3435 GCA_964574535.1 uncultured Granulosicoccaceae bacterium
TGATGACTTAAATACGTGCCGCGGGCTCGAGACTCCGCACGCACTTGATTGTTGCTTGCCATCTTACTAACTTGCTCAGTCGTGTTCATAAAAGAATATACCAGACAGGCACATCACCTGGTCATCATAATCTCTCTGTATTGATCGTTCGCATACGTCTGCAACAAGCACGCTGCGTGCATCATTGGTATCCCGTTCACCTTCGTCCCCCCAAATGGGCACCCGGGAGAACTCAGCGGGGTAGAGTTTGGCTGTCAGGCGAGTCTCAAAACCATAAAATTGATCAGGCCCAATGAAATGCATTTTTCCAGACAAGGCCGTCTGGTAGCCTTCGGCACGCAGGTGGTGTGCGTAGGTCTGTGTATCGGTGCGCTGTCGCGCAAGTATGACACCCCTGCCGGGGGCCTTCGTTTTTGAAAAGACCAAAAACGGAAGCAAGAAGTCTTTTTGCGACTATTTAGCCTGGAGTCTGTCCGAGAATGAGGGTCGTAGCGAGGATGCGAGATTTTGAGTCATCTCTTGTGATCGATTGAGGCGAATAGTTTTTCATATTTAACGAAATTGATCGCAAGAGATGGCCAAAAGACCGCATCTGCAGTAGATCATCATTCCTGGACAGACTCCTTGGGTGCCTGCGGCATTTACCGTTAATTTTGGAATATAGAAACACGACAGTTATAGTGAATTGGTCAGTATTGTTGGACGGGTGTAATTTCAGTGTGATTGATCGTGTTAGTTGACTAGCAGTTTGCTAGTGGAATAGTCGAGGTGCCTCTAATGTTAACGCTTCGAATTCTATTGTCCCTCATAGTTTTCGCGATCATCGGGTGTAGTTCACAGAGCATTCCAGTCAATGTCAGTCAAGCCAATAATGAACAAGTGCCAGAGCTGGTACGTGCCATCTGCAAAGAGCTCTTATTAAAGAATCACCGCCGTGCTGATATGATTTTTTACAGACCAGATTAACCTGCATTGAGAAGCGACTAGTCTGGGTGTCCATATTTTTTAATCATGTGGGGGGGAGTCGTGTTGCGGTTTTAAAGTGACTATCTGTTTTGGTGGTAGTTTTTTATGGCGTGCTAACTTCTATAGCATGATCCGCAGGAGAGTCAGAACGTCGACGCCGCCGTCTGCGCCGATGCCGTGGATTGCCTGACTCCGAATAGGTTGGCGACTCACTGGTTCGTTTTGAAGATTTGGATGATCTTCCGCTGCTCAATCTCTTTTTACGCTTGCTGGCCTTCTGTCGACTTGCGTTCGCCAGTTCGTGTCTTACAAGCGTAGCTCGTACAATAAAAAGAACGAAAAGGAAGTAGAGTAGCTCGAAGATCATGAAGTTCAGGAACAATGAGCAAACAAAAAGCCCTAGTAACGCTGATGCGATCATATTGCCCGAATTGCTGGAAAAATCATTCAAATCCAAACGGGAACCGTCGGCTTTTAGTATGTGAATCTTTTGCACCAGGTGCCTGTTTTTGTGCTCAAAGCGTACTTGCATCGTCACGAATATAAAAAATGCAAGATAGAGAGCGCCTGCGGCAATCCCGGCACTTGTTGTGAACTGAAGAATTGTGTTGTGTGTATTGCAAGTATTGCCTGTTTCGCACTCTATGCCGCGAATATTGTCGTACGGTGTGAAACTTAATTGTTCTACATGAAATCTGCCCGGCCCGATGCCGGTCCAAAGGTTGCCTTTTATAATCTCAATGGCTACAGCCCAAATTGTTTGCCGCGTGTCTACCTTGCTGACATCCTGAAGTTCAGTGTAGGTCGTAAGTGTGTCGTTGTATCTTTCGATTACCGTTTGACCCTGTATCGCCAGGGTAGTCAGGAACAAAATTACTACCGCCACGCCAGCTTTTTTCGATTTTGAGCAAATGCCTATATATAGTATTACAATGACTGCGGCGAACAGTCCTCCTCTTGATCCTGTTAAATAGAAAGCGTGGAAAATAGCGCATAGAGACAAATAACAAGCAGCTTTTAGCATAAGCCTTTTGCTGATTAGGGAGAGGTAGTAGACCACAGGAAATCCAATAACCATCACAGTGGCAAATACATTTTCATCACTATAGATTCCCGGGCCACCAACTCTTTCCAATATACCGAGTTGATCGATTTCGGTGAAATAGCGAACATTAGCCCAAACAGCCAGAAATACCACTGAGGCTGCCAATACATAGATCAGTGAGTAGACTTGAAACCAGTTTCTTAGTACCAGTAAGGAAACTAAAAAGAAAATGATCATTTTATTGAATAGCTGAACCATGTAATCGGGATCAAAGGTACCTAAGAACATTTCGTCAGAGGTTACGTCGGCTGTGTAATGGGACAAATTAACGAGTAAAAACAACACAAGAACAAGTATAGGTACAGCATGCTTTAGATTCTCTGTCGGAAAACCATTTCTTTTGATCAAGATTGCCAATCCCAAAATCGTCGAAGCACTCGTAATAAGTGATATACGATAGGTGTTGAAGATTTCTGGCCAAAAAACTTCGGGGTGTACTATTGCCAATGCATAATACAGTGCCAGCCCCAGCCATGGAGTCAGTATCACGGTTATACAAAGAGATAGGGCCGCTGCGTACCCTGCCAGCTGTAGTATATCGGTCATGGGTGCAGTTACCGGTCTATTTGGAAAGCCCACAGACCAGGTAATTGGAAAGCCCACAGACCAGGTAATTGGATTGGGTGCTCAGTGTATTCAACACTGGCTTTATGAGGCTTATGCGCCGTAATAACTGATAAGAACAAGAAATTTTCCATTTTCTATTTTGATTTCTGACTAGCTTGTTGCGAAACACATTGTTCCAATGTGGAATCGCCGATTCGGTATCTCTCACATCTCACAAGATAACTGCACAGTCGAAACAGTAGTCTCGATTAAAAAAAATTTGATAATTCCTCCAGTCCTGCCAAGTATTATAACATTTCATAGACACTTATTCATTAACATCCTGCAGGTATCCTGGCGAGCACTAACTCACCGAAGAAGTAAGGAAACTTGTTGACTCGAAGAGGGGTAAGGAAGGGAAAAGCCAGCCGAGGCGATGGAGTGAAACCAGTTTAACCGGGAGGTAAAGTGAATTTGTTGGCAATAATTCTGAAAATGCTTCTGTTATAATTTATCAAGGTGGTTTTTAGCCTGAAAAAAACTTCTCGCAATACTGGAAAAAGCGTCTGCTGCAATCACCTATAGGGTGACAAAGTGATCAGAGAAGATCGATCAGCAGGCGAGTGGCAACGACGAACAATACAAACAGAATCACCTTATCAAAATGCTCACGCGACAGTTTTCTGGCCAGAAAGCTACCTATTGGCATGCCGGCTATTAGAGGTAGTACTGCAGCAGTACTGAACAACAAATAGCCGGGAGTCATCAGGCCAAACGCAAGCAGAGCCGGCAACTGAACAACAGATGTAGCCAAAAAA
>CAZNOB010000370.1:0-3386 GCA_964574535.1 uncultured Granulosicoccaceae bacterium
CTGGCGCAATCGGGTTTTGATCCGCTCAGTCGCACTTGCCGGTTTATGTTGACTGAAGAAGCTCATCACATGTTTGTGGGCGAGACCGGTGTCGGACGTGTGCTGCAGGCAACCTGTGATGCAATGAATAAAGCTGGAATTTCTGATGCCAATGATATTGGTAACGTCCGTGATTTAGGCGTGATAGATCTACCTACTATTCAAAAGAAATTAAATCTGCACTATACCTTATCGCTAGATCTGTTTGGTCAGGAGGTGTCAACCAACGCGGCAAATGCATTTAACGGCGGTATCAAAGCACGTTATATGGAACATCGTATTGACGATGATCATCAGTTAAAAGACGACAGCTACCCGGTGCGAAATGTGGTCGACGGCAAAATCATTGAAGAGTCAGTGCCCGCACTGACGGCCATAAATATGCGACTGCGAGATGACTACATCAAGGATGCCGCTGGCGGCCTGGGCCGCTGGAATAAAGCAATCAGCAAGGCAGGTATAGATTTCAAACTTACACTGCCGCACGAGGCTTTTCACCGTCAAATCGGTGTGTTTTCCGCGATCAAGGCAGACCCTGATGGCAATATTATAAGCGATGCTGAATGGGAAAAAAGCAAAGACCAGTGGTTGCCTGACCTTGATGATGGAAAGTTCATACAATCGCTCATGGTGCCCTGCTACGAAGTGGGAGAGTATGCGTCTTGGATTGCAGCACCCAAAGTCGGTGTGGACAACAAGCCGGGCGATTTTGAATATGTTCAGCTGCATATGGCCTAATGTAAGAGTAGTCAGTGAATACACCACTTAAGCAACATTTAATAGACCCTGAAATTTGCATTCGTTGTTATACCTGCGAAATGACGTGTCCTATTGAAGCCATCACGCACGATGACAACAACGTAGTGGTTGATGCTTCAAAATGTAATCACTGTATGGACTGTATTCCGGTCTGTCCTACCGGTTCGATCGATGAATGGCGGGTGGTAAACCAGGCCTATACACTTGAGCAGCAGTTCGAATGGGAGGAACTACCTGAGCAGGAGGTCTTGCAGGAAGAGTCGCAGAGCCCGGTAGCATCTGACTCGGAAACGGGTGATACAGTCGATGACCCTATCGCACTGCTGCTTGCTGAAGCTCATAAGGGGGCCGGCGGAAAAGCCAAAGCGCCAGTCTCTGCGTCAAAGCCAACGTTCAATTTATATAATCTGGCTAACCCGGTGATGGCAGTGGTGCAGGGCAACTATAGACTGACTGCAGATTCTTCTGATTCCGATGTACGTCATCTTGTTCTGGATTTTCAAGGCAGGCCTTTTCCGGCGCTTGAAGGCCAGTCGGTAGGGGTAATTGCACCGGGGACCGATAAACAGGGCAAGGCTCATCTGCCACGTCTCTACTCTGTCTCAAATCCAAGAGACGGTGAACGTGCCGGATATAACAATGTATCGCTAACTATAAAACGCGACCAAGGCGGCATTTGCTCGAACTATTTATGTGATCTAAAAAAGGGAGACAGGGTCAGCCTGACCGGACCGTTCGGTGCCACCTTCCTGTTGCCGACCGACGCTGATGCCCGGTTACTGATGATATGTACCGGCACTGGTTCGGCGCCGATGCGCGCGTTTACCATGGCGCGTCAACGTATGGTGGGTGAAAGACCAGGTGGCATGATGATGTTCTTTGGCGCCCGTACCCCGGACAGTCTTCCTTATCACGGACCGTTGCAAAAGATACCCGATACTCTGCTGGAACAACATCTTTGCTACAGCCGTATCCCGGATCAAACAAAAGAGTATGTGCAGGATCGTATGCGCGCCGAAAAAGATAAAGTCGCTGCCATGTTGCAGGACGCGACAACCCACATTTATATTTGTGGACTGAAAGAGATGGAAGAAGGTGTTGAGCAGGCCTTTAATGAAATCGCCAAAGTGATCGGGCAGGAATGGCCAACACTGCGTGACGCCATGCGAGAGCAGGGCCGCTACCATGTGGAAACTTATTAGTGGAAGCACGTCCCGCCAAATACTACGAGCATACAATTCGGGTGACCTGGGGCGACTGTGATCCCGCCAATATCGTATATACCGGTCGCTTGCCCTGGTTTGCACTGGATGCAATCAATAGCTGGTGGGTTGAGCATCTGGGAGGAGATGGCTGGTTTCAGATGGAACTCGACCGTAACGTCGGTACACCGTTTGTGCGGCTGGAAATGGATTTTTTTCATCCGGTAACCCCCAGACACGAACTCATCTGCAGTGTGTGGCCGTTGCGACTCGGTGAATCCTCTATTTGCTTCCGTGTTGATGGAGAGCAAGACGGAAAAATCTGTTTTTCATCAAAGAGCGTTAGCGTATTTATTATTGCTGATGCCTTTCGCAAGCAAGCTGTGCCAGCCGATTTAAGAAGTATGATCGAACCGTTGTTGCCACCGGATACGGATGCAACCGGCTAATGACTGCAGATACCGATAAAAAACGGTTAGATAAATCGTCGCTGCAGTCAACGAGCAGTGCAACGCTGTCCCCGTCGGCAGCAGGCACGCCATCCGCAGCGGACAATAAAGACAATCAGATCACCGCGGTTATTGAACGTGTGGGTACACGTGTTCGTGCCGCTCGAAAAGAAGCGGGTTTCTCACGCAGGGTGCTGTCAGAAAATTCCGGGGTATCACAACGCTATCTGGCTTTGCTGGAAAGTGGTGCGGGCAATATTTCCATAGGCCTGCTAAAACAGCTGGCCCTGGCTTTAGAACGTCCCATAGAATTTTTTTTTATGGAAGATGATCCACTGACCACAGAAGCAAGCCAGATCGCCTCAATGTATCGTAGCGCGGACGCAGACACCCGTGTTCGCGTTCAACAGATTCTCAACCCACAAGTGCAACGTAAACAAAAAGCGCAACGCTTTTGTCTGTTGGGATTGAGGGGGGCTGGCAAGTCAGCTCTGGGAGCGCTCGCTGGTGAGTCGTTTGAGTTGGAATTTATAGAGCTCAATAATCAGATTGAACAAGCGGCGGGCATACCTGTCGCCGAGATTATTGCCCTGTACGGTCCGGAGGGTTACCGCGAATTAGAAGCGGAATGCCTGAACCAGATTATTGAATCGAAAGACAGACTTTTATTGGCTGTCGCCGGTGGGGTGGTGCTGAACACTGATACTTTTTCTACATTGCTTCGCCGGTTTAACACCGTCTGGATCAAAGCCTCACCTGACGAACATATGGAACGCGTGAGGGCACAGGGCGACATGCGCCCAATGGCTGACAACCCGCAGGCGATGGCGCAGTTACGGCAGATTCTAAAGAGCCGCGAGGCAATGTACCGGCAAGCGGACTACTGCATCGATACCAGCGGCAAAACGCTTGCTGAATCTCATTCAGATATTACCCG
>CAZNOB010000371.1:0-3378 GCA_964574535.1 uncultured Granulosicoccaceae bacterium
TCGGGGAATGCCAGGATATTTCGTGTTGCCTGCATTTTTGTACCTTGTTCTGACGGTTGTCATTGTGAAAAGCATATTACAGAACTTCCCGTACAACCCACATAGAATTATATTTCCAGAGCTTTAATCCTTGGATTATTGGCTTTTTAGTTTTGAATTGTAAAACATTTTAGTATTTCGATTAATCAAGCGAAACTGTTAAGTAACGCAGGGATCGAAGTGTTTTAATAATAAGATACTTTGTGTCGTAGCTTGTTGGGTTTATCTGTGAACCTTTTTTGTAACTGGCTCCTGGCGAATAGAAAGGATCGCACGTGACTCATCACTAAGCGCTGTGTTTTGTCATTTGAAGGAATTTCCTGGGAAATATTCAGGTAAATTGTTAAGCGAAAGATGACATCAATCTGATCGTTTGTAGATCATTTTGAATTTTGTAATTTAAGTGGATCAGCCGTTATCTGATCTACGGGGTGTAATATGTTTAAAAGTGCTCGGCGTAAGTACCGAAGATACCATTCTGAACATCAGTTTGATTATCCGGCGTTGTTTTTCAGTATCGGATTAGTATCAAACCTGTTAAAGGTGCTAGCGGTTGCTGTTGTTACCTATGCGATGTTTTTGGTTATTGCTTAATAGATACAGATTTATTTTAACCGGTCTGATTCTGGCGCTAAATATTAGTGTTGTTGGTTTTTAATTGTTACGCGAATACCTGACCCTCCAGGGCGGATGCTCCTAACCAACAATAACTAAAAATAGTAATAAATAAACGAAAAGCTTTTGCGTTTGTTCTAAATCTATTCGCGTTTAATTAGTGCCCGTCCAGAAACAGGGCGTAGCGAGAATCACTGAGGTGCGTGAGATTTTACCGACTACATGTGGGCGTTTAGTCACTCTAAATAACTACATGTCGTCGGTGAAAGATTGTGTGCATTCAGTGGTTCGCAGTAGCACTTGTTTCTGGATGGGCACTAATTAGTTTTGAGAGTTATCGTGCAAGTGGGTCTACGCGCCGTGGATGGCGCAAAGAGCGCTGTCAGCCATAGATGGCTGCAAGTGCTATCCACTTGCACGATCACTCTCAAAATGCCGCAGGCACCCAGGGAGTCTGTCCAGGAATGATGATCTATTGCAGATGCGGTCTTTTGGCCATCTCTTGCGTTCAATTTCGTTAAATATGAAAAACTATTCGCCTCGATCGATCACAAGAGATCTCACATCCTCGCTACGCCCCTCATTCTCGGACAGACTCCAGGCTAAGTAGTCGCAAGACGACATTTGGTTACTTTTTCGTCGTTTGAAAAGTGACTCCGCCTGAAGTGCATGTCGTTTTTGGTTTTTTCAAAAATGAAGGCCCCCGCAGGGATGTCCTGTTCGCCGGGGTGTAATCTCCTGCTGAAATTGCGAGCATATCGCGGAGAAACAATTCACAGCGCCTTGTGATTCAATCCCGGGCCTTGTTGCTTCGAGTACTTACTCTTCTTGTGACTGGTTCGTCGTCTGGAGTGCTATCAGGTTGTCACGTTTTGGATCAAGTTTTTACAAAGAATACCGTAGCTATAGTAAGCCCGGATTACTCATGAGATGCCGTAGAGTATATGAATAACCCGGTTTAGGAGTCTGCGCTTTGACAGAGATTCTGCCGTGCAGGCTCCCCGGTAGTCGTGTTCACTGATCACCCTGTGTATGCAAGGACCGGGTGTTGTGTTCCCGGTAGTTTATACGCAGGGGAATGGGGTTTATGCAGTTTCTGAAAACACTGATGATTTCAATGGTCGTTCTTTTTATAGGAGCGTGTAGTTCATCGGATGAGGGCTCCAGTGACCCAGTGGCAAGACTGGGTGCAGAATGCTCTGATAATAATCTTAAGCAATGGGCCTATGAGAACCTGCAGGATTACTATCTTTTTTATGATCAGGTGCCTGTTGTTAACCCCCTGAGTTATGAGTCTGCTGAATCTCTGGTTGAGTCGCTGCGCGTGCTTCCCTTTGATCGTTTCAGCCGAATTGTGACAACCAGCGAAGATCAGGAAGTTTTCGGAGAAGGCAAAACATTCGGCATAGGCGCGATCTGGATACCAGATAATCAGGATAAGCTGCGAGTTGGTGCGGTTCATCGCGATTCACCGCTGGGCCGTGCCGGAATAGCGCGTGGAGATGAACTGCTTGCGTTGAATGGTGTGACGCTGGATAACCTGACCGGTGAACTGTACCAGCAGTTTGTTGGAACACGTGATCAGCCTCGCACTGCGGACTGGACCTTTGTTGATGCAGTGACCGGGCAACAAAGCAGTGTCGCGGTAGCGCCAGCGCTTTATAATATCAATACTGTTTTGCACACCGAGACAATCACACCGCCGGACTATAGTGAAAAAGTTGGTTACCTGGTGCTTGACAGTTTCCTTGGTACCACTGAAAGCGAACTTGATGAGGCCATTGATACTTTCCGTGAAGATGGCATCAAAGAGTTGGTTCTGGATCTGCGCTATAACGGTGGCGGGCTGGTGACGGTTGCTATGAAGCTGGCGAGTCAAATTGCCGGGCCATCAACTCACGGAAATTTGATGATGGAGTATCGGCACAATAATAAATATACCGAGTTTGATTTTTCGCTGCAGTTTGAGCCTGTTGAAGATTATCTTGATCTGGATCGACTAGTGGTCTTAACCACTGAATACACAGCATCTGCATCAGAGTTGGTGATTAGCGCGCTTAGTCCTTATATAGAGGTCGTCACGATAGGTGACCGCACTACAGGCAAGCCGTATATCACTCTTGGGAACGATTACTGCGGTAAGAGTCTGCATGCCTTGCAGGCTGAAGGCTTTAATGCAGATGATGTGAGTGTCTATGGCGGTGTTGCACCGAGTTGTGGTGCCAGTGACGATGTCACACGTGGCTTTGGCGTGGCGGCGGCTGGCCCGAGTGTTGAAGGTTTGTTGGATAGTGCGCTTGATTATCTGGTGCATGGCACGTGTGATACACCGACATTGGCGTCTGGCCCTGCATTGCAAAACGATAGTCCGCAGAGCAATTCATTCATCAGTGAGTTTTCGCAATCTCGTGTTGTTGGCGGTTCGAGAATTGATGGAATAGAGTAGTTGCAGCCAGGGTCCCTGTCGGGGGCCTTCATTTTTAAAAGAACTAAAACGAAGTAAAAGGGGATGCTCTTTAGGCGGGGTTACTTTTCAATCGCCGAAAAGTAACTCAAGAGTTTGTTGCGACTACTCAGCTCTTTCAGACGTCAGTAAATAAGGGGACTGACCAGCCTGGATTATTCATAAGGCGACAAGTAAATATTAGCGAAATGCTATGTATACAGTTCCAAATCACTTTTTGGGCACCTTTTTCAAAATAGCAGTGTGTCTATTCGACGCCA
>CAZNOB010000372.1:0-3358 GCA_964574535.1 uncultured Granulosicoccaceae bacterium
GCCGACCGAATCCATATTCATCGGCTGGGACGGCGGCTTTGCGTTATTCGACCGCAGGACTACTCCATGTCAGACGCAGTGGCGTTTATGACCGGGGCAAAAGAGCCACCCGCTAAATCTGACTGAATGCGCGTGGCACATATTGGTTCCACACGGCTGTGGTGCTTTGGTGTTAGCTGCTCGAATTTTCGCGGCCGTTGGACCCGGTTGTGATATGGTTCGGCGCGGATATGTCTGCCGCTAAATTGAGCTGTAGGCTCAGTGAATTACTACCGTAGATCGGCAAGCAGCGGCTTTACGATTAAAAATCGAATTGCGCGTAATAGGTTCAGGAAGTGCTTTCGATTTTGGCACTGGTCAATCGCCGCGACGGGTTCTGCAAGCCGTTTGAGAGATTGCGACGGAACTCAAGCCGCAATGCGCTGGACTAACAGGTGGAGTTGTCGATAACTCAAATACGCGTTAAAAGCAGCGAACAGCGGTAATTGTTGCTTTGTTAACACATTATATTGCTAAACCGACTATATAGCCGGTATGCATTTGGCCCGCGATCTGTATAATCGCGCCAGCATTCTTTAAATTCTAATGGCTTATCCAGCCCACTCCTGCAAATCTTATGTCTAACACCACTACCGAGAATTTGCGCAATATCGCGATTATTGCGCACGTCGACCATGGCAAAACCACTCTGGTCGACAAGCTTCTGAACCAGTCAGGCACACTTGACCGGAAATCTCAGGATGCTGAACGCATCATGGATTCCAACGATCAGGAGAAAGAACGTGGCATCACCATTCTGGCCAAGAACACTGCCATCGAATGGAATAATTACCGCATTAATATTGTCGATACCCCCGGACACGCCGACTTCGGCGGAGAAGTAGAACGAGTCTTGTCGATGGTGGACAGCGTTTTGTTGCTGGTTGATGCGGTCGATGGTCCCATGCCACAGACTCGCTTTGTGACATCTAAAGCCTTCGAGCAGGGGCTGAAACCCATTGTCGTGATCAATAAAATCGACCGTCCCGGCGCAAGACCTGACTGGGTAATGGATCAGGTGTTTGATCTGTTTGATCGGCTCGGCGCCACGGACGAACAACTGGATTTCCCGGTGATTTATACCTCGGCGGTGAACGGTATTGCCGGTCTTGACTACGAAGAAATGGCCGAAGATATGACGCCGCTATTCGAGATGGTTACCACTAAAGTGCCTGCACCAGACGTGGATATCCAGGGTGATTTTCAGATGCAGATTTCTGCACTGGACTATGACAGCTACGTGGGTGTCATCGGTATTGGGCGAATCACGCGCGGTGCATTGTCGCCGAATCAACAGGTTGTGATTAAATCTTCTGATGGCAAAGAACGAAAAGGCCGGGTCCTGAATGTAAAGGGATATATGGGCCTCGAGCGTGTTGATACGAAAAAAGCTACAGCGGGGGATATTGTCTGTATCACTGGCATTGATGGCCTGGGTATTTCAGATACTTTGTGTGATCCGGATAATATAGAGGCATTGCCGCCACTGTCTGTTGATGAGCCTACCGTTAGCATGACTTTCAGTGTTAACGATTCTCCTTTCGCTGGAAAGGAAGGCAAGTATGTGACTTCACGAAACATACGCGAGCGCCTTGATCAGGAACTCATCCATAACGTCGCGCTGCGTGTGGAAGAAGGTGAAACGGCAGATAAATTCAAGGTATCCGGTCGTGGTGAATTGCATTTGTCAGTATTGATCGAAACCATGCGTCGTGAAGGCTTTGAGTTAGGGGTTTCCCGACCAGAGGTGATCCAAAAAGAAATCGACGGTGTCATTCAGGAACCCTACGAGATGGTGGTGGTCGATGTGGAAGATCTGCATCAGGGCTCGGTAATGGAAGAGCTGGGTTTACGCAAGGCCGAACTTCGCAATATGGAGCCAGATGGCAAAGGTCGTGTGAAGATGGAGTTTATTATTCCTTCGCGAGGTCTGATTGGTTTTCGTGGTCAATTCCTGACCCTGACCTCTGGTTCGGGAATCTTAACCAGCGTGTTTGATCACTATGGAGAGGTGAAATCCGGCAATGTGGGTGAGCGCCAGAATGGGGTAATGGTATCGATGGTTAATGGTAAGACTGCCGCATTTTCACTGTTTAATTTGCAGGATCGTGGTCGCTTGTTTCTGGGTCATGCAATTGATATCTATGAAGGGCAATTGGTCGGTATTCATTCACGTTCGAATGATTTGACTGTCAACGCAACCAAAGGCAAGCAGCTAACCAATGTGCGAGCTTCCGGTACTGATGAAGCGTTGACGCTGACACCACCGATCAAGCATACACTTGAACAGGCGCTTGAATTTATCGAAGACGATGAGCTGGTAGAAGTCACGCCTGACAGTATTCGCCTGCGTAAAAAAATGCTGAAAGAAACGGATCGAAAGCGCGCCTCACGCGCTGCCTGATCAGAGGCACAGCATCAGATACTAAAACAATTCAAGTCCGGCGCAATGCCGGACTTTTTGGCTGTAGTTGTTGTTCGCCACCAAGGTGAACGCCAGTAGTAGAGCCTACAATGGTTGACCTTACTGACATTCTCTGCCGGGGGATCTTTGCTCAGTAATCTGTACCACCATTTATGGTGCGCGTCGGCCCACTTACACGCTCAATCTCAAATCTGATTAAACGCGGGTAGAACAAGAGCAAAGGCTTTGTGTTCTTTCTTCTGTTTGTTGTGCTTTCCCGACAGCTTTTGTCTGTCACTGAAAATACTTAAATACCCCAAAAAACAGATGCTTATAAATTTTTTAGTTGAAAGTCCATAATGATGTATACAAAAAGTATTTTTAGCATGTAGAGTAACCCGTGAGGAACTGGCAGGCCGGGTTAGAGTGAAAAAACAAGAGCTCTTCAAAGTACTGCATATAGGCATACTGACGCAGGATCTGCCCCCGGGTCGGGCATGGGTGAAAACTGTTCTGCCACATCGCGACTTATTGTTCATCAGAATGTCAAAGACGCACTGATGGAACGGATTGTTGCACGTACCAGAGACTGGAAAACCGGTGATCCACTGGATCCGGGTAATCATCTGGATGTATTGATCGATAATACACATCAGGGAAAAGTGGCAGGGTTCATTGACAAAGCGACAACAAAACCGATGCTCGGTGGTGAGATTGACGGCGCTTTCGTCAAGCCAACGATCTTCGATAATGTCTCGCCTGAAGACGTATGGGCTGTTGAAGAGATTTTCGGACCAGTGCTTTCAGTGAATACCATTGCCTCAATAGAGCAGGCGATCAAAGTCGCTAACCAGACTGATTATGGTTTAACCGCCAGCGTTTTTTCTGTGAACGGCAAACGTGCGATTAGAGCTG
>CAZNOB010000373.1:0-3347 GCA_964574535.1 uncultured Granulosicoccaceae bacterium
CAGAGTGTGTGCGTTAGGAGAAACCATCTTTTTCAATGGAGGTCACCCGGTCGTTTTCGAATTTAAGGGTCAGTGTCTTTGCCTCCGGATCATCACCGGACCTGTTAATGCTAAATATGTAGTCCCATTGCTCGCTGTTGAAATAGTTACTGGCGACCGGTTCGCCCAACAGCGATACCACCTCGTTTCTGCTCATGCCTTCGACCACTTGCTCTACCGTTTCCAGTGGCAACAGATTGCCTTGCTGAATTTCGATCTTGTGTGCACGCGGCAGCCACCAGGAACCACAGGCGGTTGTGGTGCCAAGGACGAATGCTGTTAAAAAGAGTGCCGGGAATAGTCGATTAGTTTTCACGAAGGATGATCCACTGTAGCCCGCAACGGGCGTGCTTGGTTTGAGGTAGAGTGTAACAAGACCCAAAATACGCTGAGTCACTGTTTGCGGTTCGGTAATTACTCTTCTACGGCTGCCAGCATCTCCCGCGCATGCTCCCGCGTGCGTTTGGTGATTTTAACGCCACCCAGCATGCGTGCTATCTCTTCAAGTGATTCTGCTTTTGTCAGCTGCTTTGATTCCGCCAGTGTTTTCTTGTCACTGGATTTTTTGGATACTTTGATATGGTGGTGACCCTGTGCGGCCACCTGCGGCAGATGAGTGACACACAATACCTGGCAACGATCACCCAGTTGTCTCAGTTGCTGGCCAACCGTTTCTGCAACGCCGCCGCCTACGCCTGTATCGACTTCATCAAAGATCAGTGTCGGCACCCGATTGCGCGAAGAGGCGATCAGTTGCACGGCAAGGCTAAGGCGTGAGAGTTCTCCACCAGAGGCCACTTCACTCATGGCTCGAAGCGCCGCACCGGGGTTGGCACTGACTTTAAATACCACCTGATCAACGCCGTTGGGGGTAGGGTGTTCCTGTTTTCTGACGGCGATGTCTATATCAAATACACCGCCTTTCATACCCAGAGTTTGCATAGCATTGGTCAGGTGTTTGGTTAACTGCGTGGCCGATTTTCTACGTTTGGCGCTGAGTTTGTTTGCGGCTTTGTTATAGTCACTGAAGATTTTATGTAGCTCTTCTTCCAGTGTTTCGACGGATTCGTCAATGGAACCCAGTTCTTCAAACTCTTGCTGCAGGCCGGTGGCAAACGCGCCAAGTTCAGGGATGTCGATGCGGTGTTTTTTTGCCAGTTGATGTGCACTAGTGAGTATTTGATCCAGTTCGTTCAAACGTTCCGGGTGTGGTTCTATGGAGTGACTGTAGTGGCGAAGTGAGTCGGCGGCTTCGTCTATTTGAATACGCGCAGATGACAATAACTCTGCGATATCTGCCATCGAGCTATCGTTTTTGCAGAGGTTGTCAATTGCTGTCTGCGCCTCCGATAGCTGGCTGAGCACAGCGTTGTTATTATTTTGCAGTAAATCCATCGCAGTCGTACAAAGTTCTTTTAGTTCCGTGGCGTTGGCCAGCCGTCTGTGTTCCTGATCAATCGCTGCGAAGTCAATTGAATCGAGTGATAGTTTTGAAAACTCCTGCAACTGATAGCGTAGAGTATCCAGTCGATCGCCGCGTGCTTCCAGTCGCTCCTTGATACCGCTGAGTTGCTGGTTTTTATCGTTCCATGATTTACAAACAATGCGTACTTTTTCAAGCAGGGAATTGCATTGTCCGAAGTCGTCGAGGATAGCGCGCTGGGTGTCTGGCTGGGTAATCAACTGGTGGTCGTGTTGCCCGTGAATATTCACCAGCAGCTGGCCCAGTTCGCGCAGGTTGCGAACCGTCACCGGCGTACCATTAACATAGGCGCGGGATTTGCCGTCACGTGTGACTACTCTGCGCAAAATACATTCACCATCCTGATCCATGGAGTGATCGCCAAGCCACTGTGTAACTGCCGGGCTTTCTGCAATATCAAAAAGTGCGGTGATATCTGCGCGTTCCGCGGTGTCTCTTACTGCGCTCGGCGAAGCCCTGTCGCCCAGCACCAGACCGAGTGCGCCGAGTAATATTGATTTACCAGCGCCTGTTTCGCCGGTGAGTGTGGTCATGCCTGCGTCAAGTTCCAGCGTACTGCTGGTGATGATCGCGAAGTCTTTCACTTGGAGAGCCGTTAACATTTTACTTGTGAAGCCTTAACTATTGTTACCGGATAATGTGTCACCTGATTTGTTTTGAAAAACTGAGTAGAACGTCAATTTGGGTTAACCCCAGTTCAGTTTTTCTCGCAGGATATGGTGATAGTCGTAATTGGCCGGATGCAATATACGAATGCTGCGATTGTGTTTGCGTACCTCAATGATATCGTCGTTTTGAAGATCGTTGTAGACCTGACCGTCACACACCATTTGTGCATAGACAGGTTTACGTTCTGTGATTAGCACGCTGATTTCAGATTCTGCGGTGACCACCAGCGGGCGGCTGCTTAAGGTGTGAGGGCAAATAGGCTGAATGACAACGGCGTTTAAATTTGGATTCACAATTGGACCACCACTAGACAGTGAATAAGCAGTAGAGCCCGAAGGCGTGGCGACGATAATACCGTCTGCACGCTGGGTGAGCACAAAACTGTTGTTAATGGAAATCTCGAATTCAATAATCTGCAACACGTCTTTGGTGCGCATCACCATATCGTTAAAGGCCAGTGACTCATGAATCATTTCACCTTTGCGGATCAGGCAGGTCGATAGCATCAGGCGATGCTCTTCGATGTACTCACCGTTGATGATTTCAACCAGTTCGTGGAGTTTGTCTTCCGGTGATACGTCCACCAGAAAACCCAGCCTGCCGCGATTAACACCCACCAGTGGTACGTTATGATTGACCAGCTCACGGGCGGCATGCAGCAGGGTGCCGTCACCGCCGATCACGATGGCCAGATCACACTCTTTGCCGATGGTGTCAATATCCACAGTGCTGGGTCCGCCCAGCAAGCCCCGGGTGCTGGAATCGAGCAATACTTCCATGCCGGAGTCCTGCATCATGATGAAAACATCATTCAAGGTTTTGGAGATGCTGAGATCACCGCTTTTTGCAATTAAACCAACTTTCGAGAAATTTGCCATCTCCCTAAGGTAACACGATAGTGAAACTATTTCTCCGGGATGGCAGAAGAATAGTGTATCAATTGGTTTGTATTGTGGGGTGTTTCTATGTTTTATATATTTGATTTTTAATAGGTTTTCGAAGTGTTTGGCGTTGTGGTGGTGTGCTTGCGTCCCTGCCGGGTGCCTTCATTTTTGAAAAGCCCAAAAGCGGCATGCCCTTCAGGCGGAGTCACTTTTCAAAAGCCGAAAAAGTAACCAAAAGTCTTTTTGCGGCTATTCAGCCTGGAGTCTGTCCG
>CAZNOB010000374.1:0-3334 GCA_964574535.1 uncultured Granulosicoccaceae bacterium
TCCGTGTCCGTGTCCGTGTCCGTGTCCGTGTCCGTGTCCGTGTCTCTAGACGTATCCGTATCTGTGTTGTTGCCGACTGCGTTACCACCGACATCAACATTATCGCTAATGCACCCCATCAGAAAACCCAATAGAAAAACTACCAAAAAACAGGTTTTCAGTGACTTCATCAAATAGACTCCGCAAGTAGATTTTATTTAAAAAAGGGAAACCGCATCAGTGCCAGATGTAAGATGGTCGAAAACTTCTGGGGACAGGTAAAGTAATTGATTGAACGACGAATCAACAAAGTGTGACTCCTATCAAAAGGAAATACTGCGACAGGTACTGCACAAAGGACGAAAGCAGCATTAAAAAGGTGCGATAGAATCAGTCATGGCATCGAAGGGTGTCAGCGGTTTCAATGTCCAATTCATGCAGGAAACTCCAGTCGATTTCGTAGAAACGAGGGTATTAGAATGCGAGAATAGTGCCCAATTTTTCGACCCCGGCACCAAAAGGACTCTGATGAGGAATTGACTGGCGATGGTAGCGTTAAGTAACAAATATGTTCATTTAGTCGTAGTGTATGTGGGGGTTGCCTTGTGGTAAAGTTGAGCGCCAACGAAACCACCAACTAAACACTGCATATACTGTCAGTCTTGCAGCGC
This sequence comes from uncultured Granulosicoccaceae bacterium, assembly GCA_964574535.1. Classification (GTDB taxonomy): domain Bacteria; phylum Pseudomonadota; class Gammaproteobacteria; order Granulosicoccales; family Granulosicoccaceae. The sequence continues at coordinate 651 of CAZNOB010000374.1, forward strand.
CAGGCTAGACGCTTTTAAGATGGCTCACATCCCCCCAAATTTCTAAAACCCGCTCTCAATTAGTTTTCACAAAACTGTTGTACGTTGTATTGTTTCGCGCAAATCGATTCACTCTACTGCCAGACAAGCCAAAAATGTGCTCAACGAAGCCTGCAAGGAACCCTGCGGGTGACACTGCCACTATTGTTGCATTTGGGTGTACCTCTGAGAAATAGTTCATGATTTTTACTGCTCGACCTGTCCGCTGCTTTTGGCTTTCACCATTTGGAATTACGCAGTCATATTTGTCCGAAGAGTTGTATGGAAACCACTCCCCGGGATAGATTGCACGTTTCTCGGATTGGGTTAGACTTTGGAAAACACCAAGATTTGTCTCTCGAAGCATTTCTACTTTAAGTATCTCATGTCCAGTTTCATTTGAAATAATCTCGGCAGTCTCAACTGCACGGCCGAGATCACTGCTATAGAGGTGAGTAAAAGAAACGCTCTTCAAGCGGAGCGCTAATGCTTTGGCTTGTTTTTTCAGCTACCGTCAGCGGACTATCGAGGTGACCCCATTAAACGCATCTCTCGATTCCAGTAGGGCTCGCCATGACGAATTGGCACTACTCGAGTCAAAAGCTCTTTCCTTGTATAACGCGCCTGCCAGGCGCAATTTATAAGCTACTGGTTTTTCCGTAAAGTCTTGTGACAGCACCACAGCAAAACGAATAGCTTGTAAATTTTCGCTCTACAACGACTTGTTAGTTTTGTATTCATGTAGCGAGTGCTTATACAGATACAGGGACTTAGAATATTATCTTTACCGCAAAGAAAACTGCGACGGACTGTCCTTCACACTACATGGATGCAGGGAGTTTCTCGCGCACTGATTTGTGCATACCTTAATTTGGGCATGTCAATACTTCCAGCTTACAGCGTTACTGCTTGCACTAATCTACATCTTACCTATTGGCTAACTACACACAGCAAATGACTCATTTGCCTAAGACCCGTGTTATAAGTATCCAGATTACTCTTGATACGCCTCACTATATTAAATTCATTGGCACTGCCATCAAAAACAATTAGGTTTAGTTTTTGTATCGACTTTGCAACAACAGCCTCCTACCAAAACTCGCAATCTGTTTCGAAATGTCAATTGATAAATGCACATCTGTCACAAATTGTGACCAGTGTGATGCTTTGCGAAATAATCTGCCGCTGTGGTGCGCATTTGCCGAAGAACCGATTTCACACCTCGGTATGAATTTGAGTATTGGAGACAAAATCGTATACAATCCGCCCCGGCCTGATTCTATTGTTTGCTAATTCGAAATAAAGACCGAAGTGCGCAGCCAGCTGATTCGACACTGGCTTCTGACTGTGTGCGCAAATGTCTGAAATTAATAGACGAAGATAGAGAATATTGCCAAACGTTTTAGAACCACTTTTCGATTGTTGTGCAGAGAATCGAAAAAACTCTGGCAGTGTAGCGCGGAATTCTTTTTGATCAGTACCCGATGAAAATACTAAAAATAACCTTACTCTCCTCACTTTTTGTCGCCGTGTTTGGCATTTGTGTAGAACTGATTCTGCGGATCGCTGGTATCGCACCCGCTCAGGATCTTCTCTCTGCTGACCTTGCCACCTATGAAAAAGTGCCTGGCGTCTGGGCACCCGGTCAGGACTTTACCTTGCAGAAAGTGTCATCCCTGCCGCACAGAGTCCGGATAAATTCAGCAGGCTACCGCGGAGCGGAGTTCGATACCCAAAAAGGGCCGGATGAGTTTAGAGTATTGATGGTGGGAGATTCGTATACCTTCGGCACCAATGTGGGTGAAGCTGAAACCATGCCTTACCTGGTGGAGCAAGAGTTGCATGATGCCTGTGAAAAAGAACGTTTCACTGTGTTTAATGCAGGAATCTCCGGGACTACCATCAGGGGCCAGACGGAAATGGTCAAGCGTGGTATGTCGTTAGATCCTGATTTGGTCGTGTTGGTATTTACCGAAACAGATATCCCCGAACTGCCCAATCCGTTGTGGGATCGTATTTATGAAAACCGGATGGCTAAGTCTAAATTTCCGGTATCCCTATTCTGGCCAATGGTTCGTAATACTGCTATCTGGGCAGCTATCGCTAAAATTCGTGGAAAGATCTTAATGGGCACGCGGCAGCAATACGAACTCATTGAAGACAGTGAAGATGAACTCGCGCACGACGAATTGAAACTCACTTACATAAAAGAATTGACTAAGCTTGCTTCACGAATAGAGGAACAAGAAACCGGCTTTATTGCTGTCACATTCCCAGGTAGTCATACTGCGCGTGGCGAACCCTATATTGACACCACTTCTTGGGCGATGGAGGAGTTTCCAAAGAACGGAATAACCACTATCAATCTGCTTGAGCCTTTGCAACAGGCACTTGGGGACAATACCGACAGCGCCTTTCTTTTACCTGAAGATGGCCATCCTTCGAAGCGAGGTTATGAAGTCGCTGCCGCTACTATAGCTCGCAGTCTGATGACTCAACCGGCACTGCGGAATCGTTGTCGAGGTTCGCAAACTACAAGTGTTAGTGTTGGATCCGCGGGCTAGGAGCTTGTGCGGCAGAAGTCTGCGTAGCGAGAACGTGCCATGGCGAAGGCCCTTGCCTTACTAAATGATGGTACGATCATTTGAGGCGCATAGTTGTTCATA
>CAZNOB010000375.1:0-3287 GCA_964574535.1 uncultured Granulosicoccaceae bacterium
GCGGATACTGCCCCCTGCAAATCCGCTACCGTGTATCGGAAACTCGCCACCGAGCCACTGCTCCCGTCATGCATATATTCAATACTTCCGTCGACAGGATTAACCACAACCGTGCCGCTGAGTGGCGCCTGTGTAGAATCACTGGTGTCCGGAGCGATAAAAACGACTGATGTAGGATCTATCGCTCTGAGAGGACTTTCGCCGCTCTGATTATTGGGATCGCTATCATTGACCAGAACATCAATCGTTACCGATTGCCCTCTGTTTACACTGACTGCATCGCTTGTCGCCAGTGGTGGGTTATTTACCTCAGTTATATTCACCGTCACCGTAGCCACTGCAGATGGTACGCCTCCGGGATTCGTCACGGTGTAGGCAAACTGATCTACCGGAAACTCAAACCCGTCTGATCCATCGTGATCATAAACAACAGCGTCACCAACCACATTGACATCTCCATGCACTGGCGCTGCGCCAACCAGGGTTATCACTGCTCCGTCAACTATTGTGCTTGCGTCATCATTCGCTGTGACATCAACAACGGTGCCGGTAACGCCAGCAGCAATAGTTATTTGGTCATCATTAACTATAGCAACTGGTGGGACAATCACTGCCCCTGTGATCTCTACTGTCACTGTTGCCACATTCGACAACCCCCCGTCGTTATCTTCTACCGTGTAAGTGAAGCTGTCTGAGGTAGCTGTTGTACCCGCACTCGGCGTGTAGATGATCGTACCATCCGCCTGCGCTTTTGCCTCTCCGTTACTAGCCGATCCGACTACTTTGACAGTCGACGGCACCAATGTGCCATCATTATCCTTGTCATTCGCCAGCACATTGATCGCCAGTGAACTACCCACGACGACGGTTAATGCATCGCCATTCTGATCGGCATTGTCGTCGACAGCATGTGGCACCTCGTTCACGTTAGTACCGGAAAACGAAAACCCTTTCCCGTTCCACACTCCAACACTGCTGCCGTTCTCGCCACGCACCAGGAAAATCAAGTCGGAAGACGATGGCAACTGCAAACCGGCAGGAATAACTTCACAAGATCCGCCACCACAGATTTCTTTCGCATCGTAGACGAATTCGTTCACTACAGTCGCAGTGGCCTTGTTTACTATCTTCAGCCTGTAATAGTCGCTGTCAGGGGCCACCTGCCAGCTAAACGCCGGGTTGGCGGTGGTGACTTCACCTACCGGCTCCAACGCAATGGCTTCACCGGGATGCTCTACCGGGTGACCGATGTTGAAAGCCACAATGACTGGTGGATTTTCGAATCCGCTGACAGCCGCATCGACAATTGATAAATAGAGCAACCCGGTCGCACTATCAAATGAAGCACCACCAATCTCATTGAGGTAAGGAGCAGTTTGGAACGGCAGGCCGAACCTGCCATGATCATAAGGCGTTATCTGATGTGGTGCCAACTCGCCACTATTCACACGCAACCAGTCGTCCATATCCCATAACCAGTAATGGTTATAAACATCCTCGGACTGATTGGCACAAAAGCCCGGACACTCCTGCCCGTTCTCAAGGTTATTCTTATAACTCACTCCGGATTCATGACCACCAGACCATCCAACTGTCATGTAAGTGCGAGTACCAGGAACGACGAAGCCATAATTTGCGTTACTTAAATGCGTCCACAAATCATTGTTACCGGAAGCATTGTCCAGATCGGCCTGAAGAGGCAGGCTTAGTGAATAACCCTGCAACTCTGCTGCAGAAATTTGCTGCGAAGTAATATCCGCCAGACTCGCTGGAAGATCGACTGCAAACGCCGATGGTCCAACGCTAAGTCGTGAAATGATCGGCTCTCCACTTGAGTTGCCGGAGAGATAAGCCCCGCCTAAGTCCTGTTGCCAGTATTCCGGGATTTCACTCAACCAACCTGCGGCCCGCGCAGCACCATTCATTCTGTGCAACGCGGAAATCGAAGCTCCACTCAGATTATCAGCATTGTCAATTACAACTGTGGTTGTCTGATTGTTTCCAGGTCCATCGTAATATTCCATCAGATTCACAACCAGCGAATTGCCCACCCGTTCGAGCCCGACAATTTTGTCCAGACTTTCTGAGTTTCCGCCAGAAATACGATTAATTATGGCTGAAAAATTCTGCTGTGGTTTACCAGCACTGACCAGACCATCGATATGGTAACTACCGGTAAGCTCCGGAATTCGAAACTCGGCAATAGCGTCGTCGTGATCGTGCCCGGCGATGAAGAGTGAGTCGCCATTAACCTCGATTGTACCTTCCGCAAAGTTAGCGCTCGAATCTCCGAACTGCCCGGCAGGTAGCTTAAATCCACCCGCATAACTTAGCTGATTAAACGCAAACAACGGTGGCTTAATTCGGACTGTCACTGTCGCTTCATTTGACTCTCCACCCTGTAGGTTGAAAACTTTATAGGAGAACGAATCTTCGATACTACCGTCCCCCGAGTGCCTGTAGGTGACAGTACCATCTGCATTAACAGAGAAACTATCACTAATGCCATGGTTTGCTCCCAGAGTAATAAACACACTGGTGACATCCAGCGAAGTGTTAGATGTATCGTTATCCAGAATAGCTATCGTGACTGTTTCACCCTGATCAATACGCACAGAGTCATCTACAGCTATGGGTGACTCAACAGATTCATAGCTTATGGAAACTACCGCTTCATCAGAGCGTCCTCCGGCATCAGACACCCGATAGGTGATTTGGTCTGACTCATTGGCCGAACCATCGTGCGCATAGAGAATCTGCCCATCTACAACACTGGCTTCACCGTTAACTGGCAGAGGAGAAATAATTTCTAATGATTCAGGTAACAAATCATAGTTTCTATCGATATCGTTCGCCAGAACAGGAATCAGTCGAGCAGTATCCCTGACCAGAGAAAATACATCGTCTGCAGCTTCCGGAGCTACTTCAGGATGTGGTGTTATAACAATTGATACCAGTGCCTCGTTAGAGACATTCTGATCTTCGTCTTCAATAGTGTAAGTAAAACTATCAGAGTCGACCTGCGAGCCGTCGTGTGTATATTTTATTTGACTGCCAACAAAACTAACGACACCGCTAACTGGTTGATTGACGATTTCAATGCTTGTTATAGATGGATTTACAGGTGATCCACCGTCGGTATCGTTACCGAGTACATCGACGGTAACTTCCTCCCAGGCTACAACCGAAGCCTCATCATTCACCGCAAGAGGCAATGGACCCGCCAGATTTACCGTAACCGTAGCGACCGCGCTAATTTCCTGCAGATTATCCTCAACGGTGTAGGT
>CAZNOB010000376.1:0-3285 GCA_964574535.1 uncultured Granulosicoccaceae bacterium
TTTAACGGAATCTTCCATCCATCACTGACAGTGCTCTGTGCGCCATCTCTGGCGCAGGGTCTTGTTGCGGACAAGCACAACCGAAGTTTTACCACTAAGCGTAAACCATATTAAGAATATAACCCGGTACCCACAGCGAGATTAGGCCGAGGCTTCGACTGAATATCGGGCAAGCTTGCTCATTAGATTCTGCACATCTCACCAATCCTTCAAATAGTAATACTAAAAAGTGGCATTAGCCCCATATCCAGCATTTAGAAATCGAGCGGTGCACGTTACTTAACACAGATGGAATGATCGATAATGTTAGAGTTTCCATGTGCGCTGAATCAACTACCCGCAATTTATAACTGGAACCTGCAATCAAGGCAGAAAAAAGTCCGCCGCCTGAATCGAGTTGTTGGTGCGGATGAACTCTTTGTGTTTGTCAGGCTGCTAAAAGCAGATATGGTTGATAAAGAAAAATTAGGAACTTGCTTTGTAGAAACGTGACCCGCAGATATGTGTGATTACGAGATAAATTGCGCTTCTGCTTTTAGCAGGAATGGGTGTCTCAGCTACGTCCATCAGTAGCTGCCAGGGTCTGTGCCTTATAGCTATTGAAAGATAAGTTCTAGAAATGTGTTCATGCCATTGTCCAGTTATAAGGTCCATTTCCATTTAGTCCTGGTTGCTTAAGCAATGTCTGGAAAATCTGGACAAACGCACAACAGTTGTTTACCTTAAAGGTTGATTTGGCCTGCCAGGTATGCGGGTTGGTCTTAGTGCCAGCTTCCAAATCAACAACACCGGTAACGGTAAGTTCATTGGGAAACATGAGCAACCGGAGGCCAGGAGGAAGGGGGAACTGAGGTATGGAAGACACGAACGAAGTGCTTCGGGTCACTGAGCTAAGCAAGAGCTATGGCGGCTTGAAAGCCATGGATAGTGTTAGCTTTGCTGTCAATCGCGGTGAGATCATGGCATTGGTGGGTGACAACGGAGCCGGTAAGTCGACTCTGGTTAAGGCGCTGTCCGGAGCCCAGCCCCCCGATAGTGGAAAAATCGAAGCCAATGGGCAGTCGATTGAACTTCGTAGCCCACGTGATGCAGACGCAGCTGGTATAGGTTGCATTCACCAAACCCTTGGACTGGTTGATGAGCTGAACGTCACCGAGAACGTATTTCTCGGTCGTGAACTGCAAAGAAAGCGTTTTGGTTTCCTTCCCGAGCTCGATCACGCAAGCATGCGGGCAAAGACGGTCGAACTGCTCGAACGATTCGGCGTCCACTTGTCCACCTTAAATAGTCCAGTCATCAAGCTATCTGGCGGGCAACGCCAGTCTATCGCGATCAGCCGCTTGCTGCTGCAGGATGTAAGTCTGGTGATCATGGATGAGCCTATGGCCGCCCTGGGTGTTGACGAAGGCCGCCGAGTGATGGATCTGGTGAACAATATGCGCGATCAGGGAATCAGCGTCTTTATTATTAGCCATAACCTTGAACACGTGTTTCAGATCGCTGACCGCATAGCTGTACTGAAGAACGGACAGCTTATCGATGTTGTTGAAACAGCCGCGACTACCCGCGACGCTGTGATCAAGTTGATCACCTTCGGCAACGTTCACTAGAGATTCCAAACCTACTATATGTCTACAAACAGTAAGAACTCTATAACTGCTGGTGGTGTCGGCCATGCAGATCGCCATTGGTTGTTACAAAGCCTGGGGCTAACCGCAGTGGTGATTGTGCTTGCCATCATCTTCACGCTGATCAACCCGCGTTTTGCCACGCTGGCCAATATGGCAAATGTACTCACGCAGGCATCTCACTACATCATCATTGCGGTTGCCATGACATTTGTTATCACCAACGCAGGAATCGATCTCTCAGTGGGTTCTGTGTTAGCCCTGGTTACAGTGATTGGATTTGCTTTTATGAAAGACGGAATGAACCCATTGTTAGCAGTAAGTATTATGTTTGCGATGGGCGCTCTGATCGGTGCTTTCACCGGTACTCTGATTGCACTGATCAAGATTCCGCCCTTCATCGCGACGCTTGGCATGATGGTAAGTCTTCGTGGTCTCGCGTTGTTACACTCTGCAGGTACTATGCACTTTGGTCTGCCAGAGACACTCACCTGGCTCGGTCAGGGCAAGGTGTTTGGTGTGCCAGTTCCTGTGATCATTGCCTTCGGTGTTGCTGTCATCGGTGCCTGGTTATTCAATCACACTAAATTCGGTTTGTACGTGCGAGCCATCGGTGGTAACCGGGAGGCAGCGCGGCTGGCCGGTGTGCCAGTGAATCTGATTGAAATTCTGGTTTATGCGCTGATGGGGCTGGTGACTGCTATCGGCGGGCTCATCATGATTACAAGGATCGACTCAACTCAGGCAACCATAGGCACAGGCATTGAGATACACATCATAGCGGCTGTCATCATTGGTGGTACCAGCTTGTTCGGTGGGCGAGGTACGATTTACGGCACCGTCCTGGGTGCGATTCTATTGTCTATGATGACCAACGCGCTGGTCATTGCCGGCGTTGATAACTTTTGGCAGTTAGTGATCATGGGCATCATTGTGCTACTCGCAGTCGCAATCAATAATCTGCGAGAGCGCCGCATTTCGGTTCTCTCGTCCCTTATGCGGCGTAGCCGCTAACACTACGGAGTCATACGTTTATGAATACCCTTCGTCGAATTACCCGTCGAGCATTTCTTGCATCGAGCGCAGCAGCGCTGCTTGCCGCGACGGCACTGCCGGTACACGCCGACGCCATGCGGATCGCGTATCTATCTCCCTCATTTGACCTATCTGATGCCTGGGAACGGGTGTACTGGTCTATGCAGGGACGGCTTGAAGAGCTGGGCATCGAATATGATATGCAGGCCCTGGCAGTTGCCAGTCACGTAGACCACGCTGGGCAGCTGGCACAAGTCGAAGCTGTGATCGCACGTGGTGTTGACTATGTGGCCCTCGGCCCGACCGAGTATGAAGCAGCCATTCCAGCACTGCGTAAGCTTAAAGAAGCCGGTATTCCAACTGTGCTTTACAACTATCTTGAGCCGCATGAGGATGAGAAAGCCAGAGCGATGAGCTACATCGCATTCTCCCACACTACTGGTGGACAGATGTCAGGTGAGTGGGCGGCTAAACATGTCGGAGGCTCTGGAAAGATAGCGATAATTCAAGGCGCACCCGGAGTCACCAACGATCAGCGTGTCGGCGGCTTTATGGAAATCATTGAAAAGAATCCGGACATCGAAGTTGTGATGGGGCCACATACTGATTTTGATCGCACCAA
>CAZNOB010000377.1:0-3281 GCA_964574535.1 uncultured Granulosicoccaceae bacterium
GGATTCTTTTTACGATAGGCAAAACCTAATCCTGCCAACAAAAGCATTCCAGGTAACATAGGATCAAATGGCACCCTTCCGGTAACCAGCACACAGCCAATGCCACCAGACACACCGGTAATCAAGCCGCCTTCTTCCGACTCAGGTGGTGTAGTTTCAGGTTCAGGTGTAACCGGATTCTCGCCAGTCAAACCATCATTATCAGGATCAACAAACGAATCGACCGTACCGTCATTGTCAGCATCTTCATTACCGGCATCGACCAAATCAAAAGTGCCATCATTATTGCTGTCCAGATCAAGATGATCAGGTGCGCCATCGCCATCTGAATCGTTCGCTAAAATCGGCGTGACCAGCAATACATCCGAAAGACCATCGCCATTTTCATCAGAAAAATCATCGACCACACCGTTAGCATCTGAATCAGTACCACCACTTTCCAGAAGGTCTGGCAGACTGTCCTGATCTGAATCCAGATCAAGCTGGTTGGTCAGCCCGTCGCCATCCATATCATCCAGAACTGTGGCAACAAACGCGTCGTCAACACCATCACTGTTTTCGTCTGTGAAATTATCGATCCTGCCATCGCTATCAGTGTCCGCAACACCTGCTTCCACCAGATCTGTCAAGCCATCGTTGTCACTATCGAGGTCACGGAAATCAGCAATACCATCATCATCCTGATCTGCAGGCACTGCGAAGGAAGCCACCGCTTCATCCACCATGCCATCAAGGTCAGTATCAGCCAATCGCATTTCTGTAACGTCAAATATAGCGTCGTTGTCAGAATCCAGATCTTTGTAGTCCGGCTGATCGTCTGAATCACCATTCGCAATGACGTAGTTTATTGTTCCGAAGTCAACTGCTGTCTCGACACCATCGGCCAGACCATTAGTTCCAAAAGCAGCCGCATCACCATCAATCACACCATCCTGATTTCCATCAAATGCGACTGAAATACCGATATTAGTCCGCGCTTCCAAAAGATCAGCAATACCGTCGTTGTCTACATCCAGATCTCGAAAGTTGGCAACGCCGTCACCATCCAGATCATCACTACCTTCTTCACTGTCAGGAATACCATCGTTATCCGAGTCCAGGTCAATGTAGTCGGCAATGGTATCGCCATCGGTATCAACGGGATTAGTACCATCGACTCCGGCTTCTATCTGATCCGAAATACCATCATTGTCACTGTCGGTGTCATCAGAATCGGGTGAACCATCACCATCGCTATCGTTTTCCCCTTCCACCAGATCAGGGATACCATCACCATCGGTATCACCATCGGTACCATCATCACCATCGGTATCGGTACCACCATCACCATCGGTATCATCCGGGGGGGTTGTGGGCGCCGGTGTTAAAAAATCAGGGGTGCCATCACCATCAGCATCACCGCCACCTTCGTCTGCATCACTGACACCATCACCGTCACTGTCAGTATCTATGAAGTTTGGTATCCCGTCCGAGTCGGCATCATCATCGCCTTCTGTGGCATCCGGGATACCATCAGCATCAGAATCTGTATCCTGAAAATCCGGCTTACCGTCAGTATCGGTATCTACAGCACCTTCTGCGGCATCGGTGATTCCATCTGCATCACTGTCGGTATCCAGATAGTCTGCTTCACCATCTGCATCTGTATCAACGTTGCCCTCAGTTGCATCTAAAATGCCATCACCATCTGCATCTGTGTCCAGATAGTTTGGCGTGCCGTCACCATCGGTATCCGATGAAGTCTCGAACGCGTCAGGAATTCCATCATCATCTGAATCAGTATCCAGATAATCAGGTGTCCCATCCTGATCAGAATCAAGGCTGTCTGCAGTAATTTCAAGACCATCAATAAAATTAGCCGTGCCCCCTTCATCTATAGCTTCAAACGAAAAGCGCGTAGTGGTCTGACCTTCGGGAACGGTATAACTGCCAGAATAAACCACCCAGGCATCCGGCCCTGTTTCCATGGTTTCCAGTAACGTCCCTGCCTCACCCGGGGCTCCTGCAAGGACCAGAGCCGTATCGGTGTCATCGCGCCCGCGGTGGGCTATTTTCCAACTCAGTACAGACCCGGGGACCGTAACCAACTCAACAAACAAAGTATCGTTTTCGCTGGCATTAATTTCTGCATGCTGAAAGCCTTCATAGGAAGGCACATCGCGAAAGTCGGTACGCCAGATCTCAATTCTTCCAGCTGCTGCTGTTGTTTGCCAGTCTGGCACATTATCCTGATTCGCCTGAACCCATTGCGACGTAATGACAGGGATTTCAAAGCCGCTTGAAAGACCCGGGATGAAACCCTCTACACCGTCTTCTATACCATCGCCATCAGCATCACCCGTAACAGCATACGCGGGCGATGCCAGAGCGAGCGCCATGGCGCAGCAACCGGCGTATTTGAATGGTCGCCAGGACAGACTCCGGCACCATAAACTGACATACTTTGCGGTTGAGAATTCAGGAGTTTTCATTGAAACAATCTCTACATGAATTAGATTAGTAATGACACAGAACCCACCAATATGCGGTTTGTATGCCATCACCAAAACTACAATGCAGAGCGTCAATTTTCAAAGCCTAAACACTAAAACGCCCTATCCTACTGATTTTAAAGAAAATACACCTCCCTTCATACATTACCACGTTGAGCTAAACACCAGCCAGGGGTTTACCGGCCACCTTTTTTAACGCATTGCAGCGGTATTTTCGCTTCATAGTGTGAAAGCAATCTCATTAATCCAGGGCCGAACAACGGGTTTCGGGCAGGCTGCTCGCCTGTTTCAGCCCGACCAGTGCTAACGCATTGTTGATTCAGATGTACCAACCACACGCATAAATGGCTCTACTGCAGTGGTTTTGAAGTTCCCACCGTTTTGGCGTAACGTTCAATAGAAAGCACTTTTGCAGTCTTGGAAGGGAAATTCTATGGACGGTAGTTCTAAAGATTCTCAGAGTAATTCGAAAGATGCTCAGACCAGAATAGCGGTCATCGCCGTACATGGTGTTGCAGATCAAAAGCCTTTTCAAACCCAACAGGCTACAGCCAACCTGTTGCTCACAGGGAGCACTCACAAAAAATACAGCGATTTTATTGAAAAGCAAATCAATATCCCTCAAAACGAAGTCACACTTGCCCGTGAAATTGATTTCAAAAAAAGCCGCAAACAATGTAGGGGACTTCGAAGCCTGCATACCACCGGACTAGTCAACAGGCTGGCCGCTTTTGAAGATAGTAAGATTATCTATAAATCTGATGCTGATGCTGATGCTGATGCTGATGC
>CAZNOB010000378.1:0-3272 GCA_964574535.1 uncultured Granulosicoccaceae bacterium
TTTGCAAGTCTTCCTGACCACAGCCCGTAGACGGGTGCGCAGTACTCCAGGATGTGGGGTTTGGCACGAAATCCAGAATGGGTCCGCTTCTATCGTGATGACCGACCAGAGCGCTGCCTTCTCCATTACTGGTCCAGTTGCCGCAGGTTGTATCTGTTGCCTGAGTAGAAGCGAGGCCGTTGAGTTCTGTACCCGTAAGGATATCGTGTCTGTTCGGTGTGTTACCTCTGCCGGGTACGGTGCTACCGTTTTCTGTGATCGCTGTTAAACCATTCAGGTTATTGGCGATAGACAACAAGTCAGTCGTGTCAGTTGCCACGACGACACCGTCGGCGTTGCTCCATGGACCTGAACCAATGCGATCGATCGCGTTTTCTCCGTCTGCTCCGGTAGTGCTCAAAAAGGCGCGCCATTCTGTGGCGACCGCTCCAGCCTCTGCGGCGAGTGACGAGCAGTGGGCGTCAGCGCCAGCCAAACCGCCCAGGTTACCGCCGTCACCAATGCCAACACTCGTGACAAAGAAACTCATTTCAGTATTAATGGGAGCTTCGGCAATACTGTCGTCGTCGTCGTCGGAATCACAGCCCGCGAGAACCATCGTGGAAACGATTAACAAAGGGATAAGCCTTGATACTGTGGTAGACATTTGCAATACCTGCTTGTAGTGGGTGAAAAATTGAGCGAGACGCTCTCTGATGAAGAATGGTTGACGTCGCAAAAACTTGAATTATAACCGATAAAACCCGTTAATGGTTATGAGTTGTTGTTGGTTATTAATGACCTCAAGCATATCGTACTATGTTAGCGAGCTTTGTGATATTGTCACCCAACAGCCTCGAGCTCGCGGCTGGGATATTCATTTAAACAGGTGTCTGGTAAACACGATGTACCCAACCGCAGATGTAGTGCAAGGGTCTTTTATGGTATTGAAGGTGCGAATAATGCGCCTAGGATTCGCGTCAACACCTGGCCTGGATTATTCATGAGGATTCGGCGTCCAGAGCAAGTCTGGCTAAACAGTTCGGCCAATCATCTGAGAAACGTGGCCTGCCACGTGCCGAGGAGGATTGGCCGAGATGTGACGCCAGATTTCTTCTGGCGTCAAATAGACACACTGCTTTTTTGAAAAAGTTGCCCAAAAAGTGGTTTGGAGCTGTATGGATAGCATTTCGCTAACATTTACTTGTCGCCTTATGAATAATCCGGGCCAGGTAGCTATTGCAGTCCGAATCTCGTTAACAAGCGGTTCCGGGACCCACTAATTTATAGTATTCGCTACAGCAGATGCCCCGACAGCAGGCCCTTTTAATGCCAAAGAGTTTTTTATCAACTAGCGTCTTGTCGCTCTAAACGGTTTTATCATAGCATCAAAAAGCTTCAGCAATTTGCATATATCAAAGCAATAAAAGCTATATAACTTTGACTGATTGATTGGGCTTTATGTTGATGACCTCCTGTTTACTGATGTAGTTTTCCATTAAATCAAAGATCGCCGGACCTTCAACGTCTTCATTGACAGAAGCCCAGCCGGCAACAACATAACTTTTATTCGGATCAATCGGTTCACCAGTTTTTAGTGAAGTCATATTACTTATGCGGCGTCCTATAGTTGCATCAGGCTTGCACGTATAACTCATTCCACCAACTCGAACCATATCACCACCCTGCTGAAAAAACGGATCCGGGTTAAACAGGTTGTCGCATACATCCTCAAGGATTTCCCTGATCCTGGCACCGGTAAATTCAAGTCGGTAGACCTCTGGATAACTCAGCGCGGTTTGCGTGTAGAGATCTTCTACAGTGATGTTGTCTCCGGGCAGCAAGGTAGTGCCCCATCTAAAACCCGGACTGAAAGAGATCTCTGCATCTCGCTCTTCCATCATTCCCTCACAAATCAGATCATCCCAGGTACCGTTAAAATTTCCGCGACGGTATAGCAGAGAATCTGTTTTGCCGATAACTCGATTGAGATCTTGCTCGTAAGGCTTTCTGACTTCATCGATTTTTGCAGCCATTACAGGATCCGGCTCTATGACATCTGAAAAAACCGGTATGAGAAAGGAGTTATAGTCGGTAACCCTTCCGTTCTTCACTTCAAGGTCAACTCTACCGAGATATTTACCGTGAGATCCACTGGCAAGAATTAAGGTATCAACAACTTTAATCGCCTTCGGTATAGCATCATGAGTGTGCCCGGTTAAAATCACATCTATACCACTCACTATACTGGCGAGCTTTCTGTCCACATCGAAGCCGTTGTGCGAGAGCAGTACAACCACATCGGCTCCGTCTGCACGAGCTTCATCAACGTTATTTTGGAGTGTTTCGAGCCGAAGACCAAAAGTCCACTCCGGAAACATCCAGTGAGGGTTGGCTATGGGTGTGTATGGCATTGCCTGGCCAATAACAGCGACACGACAACCATCTGCTTCCAGAAACGATGTGCTGTCAAAAACCGGTTCTTCCCATTCCGTGTCGACGATGTTGCTGGCCAGAAAAGGAAACCCAAGCTGGTCAATAATCTGTAGAACCCGGTCGGTCCCAAGTGTGAATTCCCAGTGCCCTACCATAGCATCTGGTTTCAGCAAAGCCATGCAATCTACCATGTCCTGAGCATTAGTTTTTAGTGCAGTATAAGACCCTTGCCACGTATCGCCCCCGTCCAGAAGAACGACGTTGTCTTCACCTCGCTCAGCCCGGATTGCATTAACCAGTGTCGCCGTACGATCCAAACCACCTAGTCGACCATAGGCAGTGGCAAGATTGATGTAATCGACCATGGTATGGGCATATGCCATTGCGCTACCTCGCTCCAGGCCAAAGTACTGCAAAAAATCATCACCAACAAGATGCGGAGGAATACCAGCGTAACTGCCAATGCCAATATTTTCTGAAGGAGGACGAAAATATAAAGGCTTCAACTGGGCATGCAAATCCGTGATATGCAATAGCGTAAGTTTACCTTTGGAATCAAACTTTAAAAGATCATCCTGTGTTAGCCGTTGTTGCGCACTTGCCCGGGGTGTCCATCCCGAGAATCCTGTAACACCGGCTGCAATAGCAGCAAACTGGAGAAAATCACGTCTTGAATGCATATTGACTTTAACGTAATGCCTATCCAGCAGCACGATTTTTGTAATAAGTATCCTTGTGTACAATCAAATTATCGCGAAAAGTCAGGATGTCTACACTGAGAAAATCCTGCTCTTCACCGGATTTTAGCTTTGCCGTTCTTCGATATTCACAATAGGCCTTGTTACCTGCAATATGGC
>CAZNOB010000379.1:0-2056 GCA_964574535.1 uncultured Granulosicoccaceae bacterium
CCTTCCTCCAGTAGTTGTTAACAGTTTTTAGTACACCTAAAATACACGAGCACCAACCCGACTCAATCGCTGCTTCGTGCTTATAGTAAATATCGCGTTATCTGGTCATCTAAATACCGGCCACTCATGGAGCATACAAATGCCAGAAAAAAAACCAGCCTGTCCAATTTATCTGATCATGGACCTGGCACTAAACTACGTGAGCGACGCCTCAAGCTCTGCTTTACCATGTACTTCGTAGTCAATCAGACTGGCCTGTCTACCGGGTTTATCTCTCAGATTCAAACCAGGCATTCATCAGCGTCGCTCTCGTTATTGGCGGCAATCAACAAAGTATTGCAACTGCCTGTTGCGTATTTTTTAGAACAGCCACCAGAAGCTGGTCAACCGATTATCCATAAGGCTACTCGTCAATCATTTCAAACCGTAGCCACGACGAACCGTTCTGAACGACTCTCTACAGAACTGGAAGGCAGCTCAATCAGAGCACTTATTGTTCACGAGCCCGCGGGACATCATGCCGAGCAACCCTCTCACATCGGTGAAGAATTGCTGTACGTTTTAAAAAGTTCTGTATGTACATTGGATGTATTCGATCAGGATTCCTTTATAGTCAAGAACAGCAAACACATTTAAACCACTTACCCCAGGCACAACATGAATTCTTCAAAAACCGTTCATATTATCTCTTGCCATGCAGAAGGAGAAGTCGGTGACGTTATAGTGGGCGGTGTAAATCCGCCACCTGGTGAAACACTATGGGAGCAGCGCAACTACATAGCGCAGGACCAAACCTTACGTAACTTTGTGTTAAACGAACCGCGTGGCGGCGTCTTTCGACACGTCAATCTTTTAGTGCCACCAAAGCACCCGCAAGCCGATGCTGCGTTTATCATTATGGAGCCCGAAGACACCCCTCCAATGTCTGGTTCAAACTCTATATGTGTATCGACAGTGCTGCTCGACAGTGGAATCATTCCAATGCAAGAGCCGGTGACTGAAATAACACTGGAAGCTCCGGGCGGACTTGTGCGCGTTCGAGCCGACTGCAAAAACGGCAAGGCAGAACGTATTGTGGTTGAAAACGTACCGTGCTTCGCTGACCAGCTTGGTGCAACACTTGAGGTAGAAGGCATTGGCACACTAAACGTCGATACCGCTTATGGCGGAGACAGTTTTGTCATTGTTGATGCCGCCACGCTCGGCTTTGATATCACTGAAGATGAAGCACATGACATCGCCAGTCTCGGTGTTAAGCTGACAAATGCCGCCAACGACACACTTGGATTTAATCATCCGGAGATCCCCGATTGGCAGCATATATCATTTTGTCTTTTTGCAGGTCCACTCACTGAAACCGCTGAAGGTTTCGAAGCCCGCTCTGCAGTCGCCATTCAACCGGGTAAAGTCGACCGCTCACCTACCGGCACCGCAGTCTCCGCACGTATGGCCGTTCTCTCGGCACGCGGACAAATGAACATAGGTCAAAAGCTGCGTGCAACTTCCATTATTAATTCAGTATTCGAGGGACAGATTGTTCGTGCCACACAGCTTGGCGACAAACAGGCAATCGTACCAACCATATCCGGAAGAGGATGGATCACCGGTACCCATCAACACATGCTCGACCCCACAGATCCGTGGCCGGAAGGCTACCGCTTGAGTGACACGTGGGGAGTTAAGTCGTGAATAGTGATTAAGCTCCGGCTAGTGGTGCGCTGTCTTGCTTGTCTGACATCCCTGCCGGAGGCCTTCATTTTTGAAGACCAACAACGAAGCAAAAAATCTTTTTGCGACTACTCAGCATAAGTTCTACCCTCGCAAAACCTTAAAAGTTGGATAAATCCCACTTCGGACCAATATGCCCACACCCTTCTCTACCAATATCAACTCTACCGGGGCAGTCAGTTTCATCTGATGCGGTATTGGTCGGGCCATTGCCGCATTGGATATCGTTGTAAATCGGGCGACCATTTCTGCCTGGGCCTGTTGTCATTCTGTCGAATACATCTTTGATCTTCATCTGACCAAGAGGGGTGTCTACAGTGACATCGCC
>CAZNOB010000379.1:2156-3270 GCA_964574535.1 uncultured Granulosicoccaceae bacterium
AATACCTGTAGCTCATGGATTGACCACCAGTTTTGATCAGCGCTTCCTCGCTGACTGATCCTGACATACTGCTCATTCTGATCTGCAAAATCGATCAGTGTCCTGCCGCTACTCGTGCCGGTGCCCGCGGCGACGTCTGTCCAGATTGAGTTGTTATCAGAAACAGACACTACATAGGACCGTGGATAATCACCACTGTTTCCTGAAGAATCCAGAACAATCCGGTCAAAACGATTGCGACTACGCATGTCAATAAAGAAGTCTTGCCCACTTCGCTGGCTTATCCCGGTAGTCCAGCGCGTGTCGTCCCTTCCATCTATTGCCAGGTAGGCGTTGTCTGAATTAATAGTTGAAAACACAATCCAGTTTGCACTATTGATTCTCTGGGGTGCCGCATCGACGAGTAATAAATCATTTGCAGTGGTGTCTGCAACCGTGACGGTGCCGCTATCGCAACTAATGAGAGCAACTGAAAACAGTGCTGCTACCAGATGTTTACGCAAGAAGATTCTCCTGCCTTGAGTTATATTCGTCACAAGCCTGGACTATTCATATGGATTCGGCGTCCAGAGGAACTCTGGCTAAACAGGTTGGCCAATCGGTCTGAGAAACTGCCCGCCACATGCCGAGGAGGATGGGTGGTTTTCAAGCACTATATCTATAAAAGAATGGCGGTACCGCAAAGGTTAAGTGGTCTGTGACCAGATTCACAGGCAGTCGTGATGCCCTATACAATAACCAGGAACGTCAATGTTCAGAGTGGTAGCCCTGGCAGCTACTGCAGTGTTTTCCGCCTCCAGCTGTACCTCAGTCACTATACCGCCGTATTTGAGCTCTGGACTTCTCGATGAGCCTGGCAGTAAAACGATGACACCGGGTACTGGTGTAACGCGGTGTCATGGAGATACAGACTATTCTATTATTAAAGTGCGAGCAGGGTCCTGCTCAAGCTCACCTATTTCAGGATTCGTAAAAACAACATCCAGGCCACGACTGTCTGTTGGCAACTCCCAATCCAATTCTATATCCATAAGCGATCTTGCTTTACGACATAAATCCGGTTCAGTGCGCACGATAGTAAGCTCGACAATTCCGTTTTTGATCGCATGCTCTA
>CAZNOB010000380.1:0-3242 GCA_964574535.1 uncultured Granulosicoccaceae bacterium
AATCGGCGGCAACCTCCGATTTTACTTACTATCAGAGTTCTTGCCCAGCCTCTTCGTTTTTGGTCTTTTCAAAAATGACGGCCCCCGGCAGGGATGCCGTGTTTGCTGCGCGACAGTGCACCGCTCGCCGGGGCGGGTGCTCCTAAACAATATACACACCCACCAACCACCAACCACGAAGCCGAAGGGGTCATAAGCCGCAAGACGCGTGTACCATCAGACTGAAAACAGAGTACCGACTCGTCATCCGCCAACTGCCAACAGCCATCTGACTTCTACTGCTTCGTATGTCGCAGGTACAAAGCCTCACGCTTATCAAAGAACGCGGGCTTACTCACGGCAACGTTTTTGGCAGTTATAAAGGCGGGGTCAGAAAACAGCGACTCGGGTGTTTTCGCACCACTGCCTGGCGCAGGATTGTTCGAGATTTCCACCTTGTGATAGTTTTTTGCCACGGGTTTGGAAAAAGCATATGCCTGATGCACGTGGATGGCAAAATAATATCGATCTTCAAGTACCAGGTAGATATAGAAATTTGGCTTACTGTCGGGTGCAAACTGAGGATCGTATAACTCTTTGAGATCGCGTCCCAGAACGGATTCAAGTTCTGACACAAGCTGCTTAAATGCAATCACCTCATGTTTATACGGTGGGCCTTGCTTCGTATACTTTATCTGTTTGTCATGTGCCACGTGAACATAGGCGGGTATATCGTGTTTTCCCTGGAACGGATATTCTCCGGTCCTGGAATGATATTCCTCTATTAATCCGCCGTAATATTCAAGATGCTTTAAACGAACCACGTCAGCGTCTTGCTGAAATCCGCCACTGGTTGTGGCACAACCGGTTAAAATAAAAATGGCCACAAACAGGCTTGCAATAGTCTTCATAGAATTACTCCAGCTATAGGTTGAGTCCAACAAAAATCAGACTATAAACAACACAAGGCCGACATACGCCTGGAAATCAAAAAGTCTTGTTTGCCACTACTGCAAGGTCAGGATGCTGGTACTTTTTGGCCTGCATTTTTTATTGGTATCATGCGCACATAAGCGAGGTTCGCCGCGAGCGGAGGAGGATTGGCTGAGTGGTGAAGCACTCTTTTAGTGCTCTGGTGTTGAATAGACAGTCTTCGATTTCAGGCCATAAAAAAGTCATTAAATCACTTTGAAAATTGCATAAAAAATAAATCATCGGATTGTCTTGTGAATAAAGCAGTCCACCAGGTTGCCTGGCACGATTCAGTTTCTCAGAGCGCTTCTATAGAAACGCTCATTTTTTCTCTTTATTATTTATTAAAAATGAAAACCAACATTAAGCAATAAGCCTGGATCATCAAAACCACTATCCCTATACGTAAGAACCCCACCTATACCTAGATTTATACCGCGGTTCTTTACTCCGTTTAAAAAGTATACATAGTGGGGGATGACATTCCATTCCAATCCGGAGTTTCCGCTTATGCCAGTATTATAATTAAGCCCGTCACTTGCACCAATTGTATGTTTTTTACTTTGGAACAGTTCTGTGCTGACGAAACCTATTCCAACTCCACAACTAGTCTCAATAGACTCGGATTCCCTGGTGGTAGCACCATCACTTGTACTGCTGGAGCCGCTAATGGAAATACCAATACAACCGACTGCACCGAAAGCCAGGCCGTTTTCAGTACTTTTTGAGTAGTTGATACCGATTCCGTTATAAAGCACGCCCAATCCAACCCCTATATGACTCTCTGCCAGAGTTGGCTTTATGGGGGGTAAAGCGGAGATCAACAAAAACACTCCACATAGAGTTCTAGACATAATACTTCCTTCTATTAACTGATGAATTGTCCAGAACTTACGATAACCACACGGCCACTGGAACTGTAATTTCTATGCTTCTCAGGTGCTTACGGATTGAATTTATATAGTCTACAAATAGGATTTATGTGATCGACCTGCTCAACTATTTATGTACATTCCGGGTCAATTTTCTTCTTTCTGCCATTTTACTGATAACAATAAACTCACCTTTTTGTCCGACAACTTCTCGAGGCATATTGGTGTTAATATTTTACGATGGGGTTTTTTTATTCTCGTATAAGGTGCTGCACGGAGTTTTTACCGGATTGAGCCTGCCCATTCTAAGTGAGATTCAGAAAAAGTGAGTGCAGCGGCTTTGATACCGCTATAGATGCTGCTATAGAGTCAGTGTAGCGGTTCTGGGCCGGAAATTTATGAAACGCCAGAGTTAAGTTCAGGCTCCATCATTTTACTCAGTGCCACATCAGGCTGCTCTGATTTCAACGCTGATAAAATTGTTTCTTTATTCTCTCGTGGCTGATTCTGACTAGCTTTGATTTTCCCTTCGATACGATCTACCACAATCTCCAAACCCACCAGAGCTTTTAATTGGCTTTCAATGTAATCCGCAGGAGCATCAGTTACCTTCCAGCTTTCTTTTCTGGATTTCTCATTTTTATTAGTCAGGTCTGTTAATTGACTGTAGATCCACCGTGAATCATCGATGATTTTCATTGTTCCGTGCATATGGACAACTGAATAATTCCAGGTTGGAACCACCTTTCCATGTACTTTTTTAGTTGCGTACCATGATGGCGTGATGTATCCGTCTGCGCCGTTAAATATAACCACACATTTTTCGGCTCCTTCTACCAATGAGCAAAGGGGGTTGGCTTTAGGCAGATGAGCACGTAAGCGAATTCCTCCAGCGTCCGGTGATTCAACCAGAAATGGCAAATGATTTACATCATATTCCCCAGCAGAACTAACCACCAGCGTTCCGAGAGAATTACTTTCAACGAGCTCTATTAATTTACTTCTGTTCTTCTCAATAAATACTTTTGGCATAAACACTTTATATTTCCTTTCTTTAACCTTGGTGTTACATAAAATTTCGAGTTCAGAAGCATACAGAGCGGTATATAAGGCGCAACACGGAATTTTTACTGGATTGAGCCTGGTCATTCTAAGCGAGATTCAGTAAAAGTGAGTATAGCGCCTTAGATGCTGCTATAGAGGCAGCGCAGCGGGTCTGAGCCGGAATTTTATGCAACACCAGGGGTTAGTTAGTGCCCATCCAGAAACAAGCGCTACTGCGAACCACTGAATGCACGCAATCTTTCACCGACTACATGTAGTTATTTAGAGTGACTAAACGCCCACATGTAGTCGGTAAAATCTCACGCACCTCAGTGATTCTCGCTACACCCCTGTTTCTGGACGGGCACTAGTTAA
>CAZNOB010000381.1:0-3203 GCA_964574535.1 uncultured Granulosicoccaceae bacterium
CGTGAAGTGTCCAGGCTCGGTGATCCGGTGGTTTCTGTTGCCACAGACAGTGAGGGATTTGCTGTATTAACTCTGGGCGAAGGCGTATATCAGTTGTCTATCGAAAGCTGGAAAACTACTGAAGATGCAAAATGTTCCTGGGGCGGGACCACAGTATTGCCTGAAGGTACCACTTCGCTTGAGCTTCCAATCCATGTTTTTTGCGAATAAAACTATTATTTATGGGTGTAGTCGTTTGCCAGCAGTTCGGTAAACGCTTTTGCCACAACGGGTTTGCTGCATAGGTAGCCCTGATAGAGCTCACACTGTAGCTGTTTCATGTGGTTCAGCTGTACTTCTGTCTCAATCCCTTCTGCCACACAAGTCATGCCCAAATCATGTGCCAGTGAAACCATTGCTCTGACAATGGGGGCTTTGTTCTCGGTCGACTGAACTTCTTCGATAAACGATCGGTCGATCTTGAGTTCATCGATCGGGAATCTTTGCAGGTAGCTTAAAGATGAGTAACCAGTGCCGAAATCATCGATCGAGAGTTTTAATCCCAGTGCTTTCAGGTTATGCAGTAACTCGATATTCGATTCGGCATTTTCCATGACCATGTTTTCGGTTAATTCCAGTGTCAGTCCATCTGCTGCAAAGCCAGTATCAGTAAGCACGTCTTTAACCGTAGTTACCATATCTGAGTCATGGATTTGTTTGATAGAAACGTTGACTGACAGTCGGAATGGAATACTGAATTCGTCTGACCATTGGGCGGCCTGAATGCAAGCTTGACGAAGTATCCATGCACCTATTGAGATAATCTGTCCTGTACGTTCGGCGATTGGAATAAATTCATCGGGACCAACGAACCCGTGCTCCGGGCTGATCCATCGGATCAGTGCTTCAGCGCCGATAATTTTATTGGTGGCCAGATCAACTTTTGGTTGATAGGTCACTCTTAGTTCGTTCTTTTCGATCGCAGATCGTAAACCGTTCTCGATAGCCATGATACGAGTAGATTCCTCGTTCATGCCGCCCGAGTAAAATGCATAGCCCTCGCCGCCACAATGCTCTCTTGCGTACGACATTGCCGTCTCTGCATTGTTCAGCAAGGTATGGGGGTCTTTAGCATCATCCGGGTATATAGCGATACCAATCTTACTGTTGGTAAACATTAACTGGCCGTCAATCTTTATCGGTTCGCTGGTATCAATAATTATTCTGCGTGCCAGTACTGCTGCCTGCTGTGGGTTCTCAAGGTGACCCAGAAAGACGGTGAATTTATCACCACCGGTTCGGGCAATGCTTGTACTGATATCCGAACTAAATGCGTTGCGTATGATATCCGCAGAACGCACGCAACTCTCCAGCTTGCGTGCAAAAGCCTGGATCAGGCTGTTGCCCTGGTCGCGCCCCATTGTGTAGTTAACTGATTTTAAATTTTCAAGGTAAATATGTAGTGCTGCACCACTGGTTTTTTGTACGTCCAGCGTGTTAATTATCGCAACGGTTGATTCTAAAAAGGAGTCCAGCTTGGGAAGGCCGGTGAGCTGATCAAAATGGACTAACTGATGTTGATAGGCTTTAGCAGCAAGCGTATTGCGTAGCCGCAGGGCCAGCTCGCTCGCATCAACCGGTTTTGCCAGAAAATCCATGGCGCCAAGTTTCAATGCTCTGAGTTTAGTGTCTGCGTCATCGGATGAAGTAAGAATAACTACCGGAATATGCTGCAGCTTTCGGTCACGACGCATTTCGTTGAGAATATCGAAGCCTGAAACTACTGGCATCATTAGGTCTAGAAGGACTACATCCGGATTTTCGTTGCGCATAATGGAAAGCGCTTGTTTCGATTCTGATGTAGCAATGAAGTTCGAATAACCTTCGCCTTCAAGGTAGGTTTGTAGTACATCCGTATTGATGGGTTCATCATCAACCAGCATAATCTTTGCTGAGTTAATCAGAGATTCGTATTGATCTTCTTCAGCTGAATCAAATTCACTATCGTCTTCGAGAGTATTGTTTCTCATCTGATGGTTCTCCACATCGCCCTAAGCTGATTGCTCAAATTCGGATGAGTTGTTTTCGTCGTTACCCGGTACTACTATATTTTCAGCGTACAATTTGATCTCAATCAGTAATTCGTTTAACTTCCTTTTATTTTCTGATGCAGCGCTGATCTCCATTTCAGCGGCGGGTTTGGTAAAAATATCGAACCCAACTGTTCCACCTGACCCTTTAAGCCAGTGCGCCAGGTTCGCCACTTCAGTGTAATCTTCATGCAAAATCGCATGTTCCATAGCGGATAACTGTTCTTCCAGTCGAGGCAAAAATTTCAGCACCAGTGGCCTGAATGCCGGATTTTTTGCCAACAACGTACTATGTACGGGAGAATCGGCAATCGGCCCTCTTTCTTTAGTTAACGCGGGGTGGGGCTCAGCGACAGGCGACTGATTTACTGGAGCTGCAGATTTAACGCCGCTTCTTAATCTCTGAGTAATTAATTTGATCTGTTCGAAGTTATGAGCAATGAATGCATCATTTTCATTCTTTGCGTTCTCTTCAAGCGCTTTAGCCGGGTCGCGAAATTCATTGAATCCAACGGTTCCACCAGATCCTTTAAGCCAATGCGCCAGTGCTGCAATTTCATTGTAGTTTTTGTCTGATACAGCTTTTTCAAAAACTGGCAACTGTGATTTGATTTTGGCGATGAATTTTTCTACTACCGGCGCCAGTTTTTCTGATCCACCCAGTCGGCTATAAATTGGCTCTTGTGACAATTGTTCGGTGCTTACAGCTTCGGCGACAACAGCTACTGGTGCCGGATCGTTAGTTGCAGCTGATGCCTTAGGTGTCCCACCCAGTAGTTTCGCCAGTAGCCTGGTAAGCCCGTCAATATCGATAGGCTTGGTCATATAGTGTGAGAAACCGGCTTGTAGAATAGTTTCCTCATAGCCTTTCATAGCGTTTGCTGTCAGTGCGATAACCGGTTGTGTGATTCCCTGTTCACGCATGGCAGCTACTGCTTCATAGCCGTCCATCACCGGCATTTGAATGTCAGATAAAATAACGTCGTAATGTTGCCTGCCAGCCATCTCAACACCGATTGCTCCGTTTTCTGCGGTGTCTGTATTAAGGCCGAGATCAGCAAGTACCAGCGAAAGCAATTCTCGGTTTTCTGCGGCGTCGTCTATCACAAGGAGCTTGCAATCCGGGAAATCCCA
>CAZNOB010000382.1:0-3157 GCA_964574535.1 uncultured Granulosicoccaceae bacterium
CAATAATATCTCAATGTTACTAACGAACGTCCTGAATCATATGCTGGCCAACGATAGGTAGTTCCGTTAACACCCTGCTAATCAGTTTCCAGAATAACTGCTGAAAGATCAGCCGCTGCCTGTCGCAGGCGCTCAACATGATCACGAGCATTTTCCAGCGCAAGTCGCGCTGATGGCGCCTGAACCGCAAGTGTCGACATCATCCGCTCCTCTGCATTAAGAATCGGAACAGCTACCGCCACCATGCCCTGAATAAACTCCTGGTTATCTTCCGAGAAACCGTTTTTGCGAATTTGCTTTATCTCTGCGATTAATTTAACCGGATCAGTTTTAGTGTTAGCTGTGTATTGCTCAAGATGAATTGCGTTAACCATGCGCTTTAGTTTTGATGGCGACAAGGTACTTAAATAGAGCTTACCACTCGCCGTGCAATGAAAAGGCACCGTCGAACCAATTGGAAACTGGATACGCAGCGGCCAGTGAGTTTCAACACGTTCCAGATACACCATGCCGTCGTCAGAGGGTATTGCAAGGTTGCACGTTTCCCCAAGATCACGGGCCAGACTGTTAAGAATGGCCATCCGAACCTCACGCCCCGGACCCGCTGAAAGAATACCAACCGACACTTGCCGAAGCCGTGGACCAGGGGAGTAAGAAATGCTGTCTATCTCTTTTTCCAGAAACCCGGCCTGAGTCAGCGTGGTGAGAATTCGATGCAGTGTTTGTTTGGGCAACCCGACATTTCTGCCAATCGCATAGGCGGTCACAGGTGCAGCCTGTGCCACGACTTCTTCCAACACAATCAACGACCGCAGACTACGGGTTGATAATTCCTCATCTCGATCTTGTGCCTTCTGATCCATGCCTACCACCATTTTTTCCATTAACGGGACAAAACATCCCAATAATATAGCAAAGTATCAATAAGAGGTAAACCGAAGCAACATAATCCTGCTCCATATTTAGCGTTACAATTTACATTTTCGCCTCACCATCCAGAGCAGCTAAATGTTGATCGATAACGCACGCGTACCAGAAGTATCCGACCTGTTTGAAGCACAAAAACGAGTCTCGGGCGTAGTAAAAAAAACACCGCTACTGGAAAATCCGTTACTCAATGAAATCACCGGTAAACGCATTTTTGTAAAAGCCGAATGCCTGCAGACTACCGGCGCTTTTAAGTTTCGAGGTGCATGGTCTGCCCTCACTTTCCTGACAGAATCGCAGCGAAAAAACGGTGTGCTTGCTTACTCTTCAGGTAATCACGCTCAGGCGGTTGCCTATGCGGCTGCACTACTAAAAACCAAAGCCACCATCATCATGCCCAACGATGCGCCCAAACTAAAGCTGGATAACACCAGAGCTTATGGCGCAGAAGTAGTGCTATATGATCGTCCGGGTGGTGAGGATCGTGAAGCGATAGGCCGAAGGATCGCCGCCGAGCAAGGCAGCATATTAATTAAGCCCTACGACAACACACAGGTGATCGCAGGCCAGGGAACCTGTGGACTTGAAATTGCCGACCAGCTGCAAGAAAGAAACATCGAGGACCCTGAAGTCCTGGCCTGCTGTGGCGGCGGCGGCCTGACCGCAGGCATTGCACTGGCATTTGAGGACAAGCTACCGGGAACCTCTGTGCGCCCCGTAGAACCGGAACACTACGATGATGTTTGCCGCTCTCTTCAAGATCATCGACGACTTTCAGTGGATACCCAGGAACATTCTATTTGCGATGCAATCGTGACCCCGTCGCCAGGGGAATACACCTTTCCAATTCTCGACCGTGCGTGCGCTCCGGGAATCGCAGTCACCGATACCGAAGCACTTAAAGCAATGGCAGTGGCCGCCAACTATTTTAAACTGGTTGCAGAACCCGGAGGCGCAGTGGCACTGGCAGCTGCTTTGTTTCATCACGACAAACTCCAGTCAGATACGATTGTCTCTGTTATCTCCGGAGGCAACGCCGATCCCGCGCTATTTGCCAAAGCCCTGTCACTGGATCCATTTTAAGCAACAACAACGCAAAGCATTTGCAGGAGAAGATCCCTGATCCAGCAATGCGTTATCAATGGCTTCGTAACTCTTAAGTCAACCCTGATTTCAAACACTTCGTTTTTCGCGCGTCGGGGACGGGCTCCCACAGCGCGATTGCTTAAAGCCAACATTCAACCCAAGCCACCGCAACAATAAATAAAACCCGAACCAGCATTTGTGGGAGGAGATCCCCGATCCACGAATGCGTTACCGAGAGCTCCGTGGCCTCTCAGTTACCCCTGCCTTACACCCTTCAAAATTCGCGCGTCGGGGATGGGCGCACACAGCGCGAGATCGTGAATTAAAAGAGTAAGCTTCAACTCGAAGTAAGCATCAATACAAAATGCCCGCGTAATTTTCTCACCAAACTGCTCTTGCGCCACAGCAACACCATTAAGATCAAATGTTGCTGCCAACAAAGCTCACCCTACTCAATGTAACCGATAAGAGTTGCTTTAATGTGGATGCGAAATTCTCACCGGCATCATTATCAATAATGACCAGCTACCGCCCCGGACAGGTTCACTCAGGCCGATTGCGTACCAGGTTCACTGTAGATACTTCATAAAAATATCCATCGCCTTCATTTTCCATAGGGCGAAAATACAGAGGGAAATACCCCAAAGAAGGCTCCTCAACCTGATATAACCCTTCGCTTAGCTCTGGCTTCCAATGTGTAAAAAATACCATTGAGAACCCTTCTGTCGAAAGGGTTGATTCATGGTCAACAACATCAACCAGCTTGACCTCGACCACACCTGTGTCGGCAATTTGAATATAGAACCGCTGGTTCAGAAGTGACACTGCCTTTTGACGCGAGTGATTCAGCTGTACACCCGGGAACAGCATCAAGCCAGTATCGTTGAAGGCCAAATCGGGTGTTAGCGTTGAATTATCGTCTGCAAGTACTGCTTGCGCGAAAACACTGGTCTGAAGCCCCCCAAACGCAAGCCAGTTACGCGCTTTGCATGGCTATCCGCCCAACTGGGAGATTGCTTCGCAAACCACTCCCGAGCAACGCCCTCAAAATGGCTAACTAACTCTTCTTCTTTCCGGACCGCACTGGGGTTCACCCCTTTCGCTAGCTGCTCACGTGCGGTGCCGCGTAGTTCTCGCGCCTGGG
>CAZNOB010000383.1:0-3151 GCA_964574535.1 uncultured Granulosicoccaceae bacterium
GCATTGCAATGATCTCGTCAGCGATACGGGTAGCACGAACACCGCCACCTGCCCTAATATTCCACGATATTAACCTCATAGAATGATAATAGCCGTTTTAAAGCGGAGTGTTTGTTATCGTTGTGTGCGATTTTTAGAATAATAAGTAATAACTCGGCTAACATGGATGGCGCACCAACGCGATGGCAAAGGGATGTGTAGACTGCTGGAAATATGTATCAACTGACACTATAAAATGCCCAGTGCGACGCTTTGTATTTGATCCGGATCAGGAAATACCGGGCCGGCGTCCTTGCCCAGATGACCTGAAATGACATCGCCAAACACTTGTCTGAAGTCCACATCCATGGGTAGGTTGTCGTTGTCACGGATGTCCGAGGCAAGCAGATCGCTCCCGTACTGACCACCATTAACTGCGCCACCGGTAACAATCATTGTTTGCCCGGCGCCATGATCAGTACCACCAGATCCGTTTTCAAAATTGCGACGGCCAAACTCGGAAAATACTACCACTACACAATCCTGCCATTTACCCAGTGCTTTCATGTCATTCGCAAATGCTTCCAGGCCGCTGTTTAATTCAGTCATTAGATTGGGGTGACGACCACCCGTTGATCCCTGACCACTATGCGTATCAAAACCTCCCAGGCCTGTGTAGTAGATATCGGTCTCCAGACCTCCACCGTGAATCAGTTGTGCAATTCCTTCCATCGACTGACCAAAGCGACTGCCCGGGTAAGTGACGTTGGGGATATAGCTATCGAGAATACTTTTCATCCGATCAATATTTTCATGCCCACCTTGAATGGCATTTTTCACGGCCGTGGCTTTCGTACCGCCCTGATAGCGCGACAACATGTTGCGTGCAACCTGTAATCGTTTATCACTTTCACCACTGAAGCGACCGTCGGCTTTATAGGAAAACGATGACAGTCGGTTCAGTTGCAGCAGGCTAACATCTAGTCCCTGCAATGCCTTTGCGTTATAGCCCATTGAGATACACCCCAGACTATGATTGTTATATAGCTGTGCGTAGCGCGCGACCCAGCCTGTTTTATCTGCGGCGTTAATTGTACTGGTGTCACCAGTGTGAAATATATCTTTGCTGGTAAAATGGCTGCGATTGGCATTAGGGTATCCAACCTTCTGAATAAAGGCTACTGCACCTTCATCATGCAATGCCTGCAGCCCGGTCAGATTGGGGTGTAATCCATATTCACTTGTTGCAGAGGGCCCTGTGGCTAACTCCAGCGGTGACTCAACCGAAATTGACGGACGCCTGTCGTGGTAGGCACCTATATTCAATGGAATTAACGTGTTCAGCGAATCGTTGCCACCGTCAAGGTTAACCAGGACAACAAACTTGCGATTGTCAGCCATTGCCTGAGCTACATTGCCCAATGGTCCCATAGCAGACAGTCCCGCGATGCCGGTGCTGAACTTTAACAGGTCACGACGAGATAATTGTGATTTTGAATTAGGCATGATCGATCCCTGTTCGATTACTTAAGATGAAAGCTAGGGTGTTGGCAAAGAATCCACAAAAGATTACGCAGTTTACGACTTTGATGATCGGTGTTTTGCGGTGTGTAGTTAACGGGTGTTTCATCCCCGTCACTGACAAACTGTATATTCATGAAATCGATCAATGAACTGCGCTCTATATCATTCAGCGTCACCCCAAGTAACATCGCAACGTGATCAACCACGGCATCGGCATCACGGGCACCGGCAGGTTGCAACGCAGCACCAATATCGTATCCAGCCTCTTCCTGAGTGTTACGATTGGTAATCAGTTCATTCACAAAATTAGGTACTTCTACGCCCGACACATGACTGCTGATCTTGTCGTCCCCTTCGGGCCAGCCCTCTACACTGGGGGGTCGGCCTGGCATGCTGTCCATATCGGTCAGATAGCGCCGATACTGGCTTTCGCTTTCAGTTAAACCAGTGGTTCTGACCAGACCAACTACCTGTTCATAGAAATCACGCACCAGACCTTCGCGCGCTTCTTCAGCGTAGAACGCTTCAGATAGAAACAGGGTTTTCAGGGAAGGTGCAATATTTAAATTATTCTCACGCAGTGCATTGCTAAACGCTACAGTCATCTCTGGTGATGGATTGTCATTGTAAAAGTACTTCAAGAGCCTGGTGCTGATATATCTAGCCACCAGGTTGGCGCTGGTGTCATCACTGTGCGACATAGTTAAATCAACCATCACACCGTAGTCATCTGAATTCAGATCATGACTGACGTTACTGCCAAACGGTTGCTTACTACCAATCGCTTTAGATTCAGGATCAAATTCAACTTTCGTTAAACCGGTATTTGCATTGAATTTGCGTCGCCAGCCGGTGAACGCGCGCGATGCTTCAATAATATCGATTTCGGTATAACCGTTATCCACTCCCAGGGTATACAGCTCCCAAAACTCGCGCGCGTAGTTTTCGTTCGGTGCAAACTTGCTATTATCTGCCCCGTCGAGAAACAGCAACATGGCTCCGTGGCGTGAGACATCAAGCAACAAGTTACGGAAGTTGCCAACACCTCGATCACGCAACATATTCACATAATCGATCATCAGGTGGTATTCTTCTTTTCGAAAAGTTTGAAAATCTACACCGAAGTGATCTTGCCAAAACATACCCATCACTTCCTGAAAAGCATTGGGGTTATTAATAAGCAAGTAAATGTTCCAGTCCTGCACGTCAGAGGAGCTCGGGAATTTACCTTCAAACCCTGCCGGATCATCATCGTTGATCAGGAACTGCCGGGCATCAGCCTCAAAGGGTTGACTGCCCAACACGGGGAATTCCATCATCTGATCAATATATACAGATAAGCCTTGCTGTTTTACCTGATCAACACGCCCTGACTCGATACTGAAATGGGTTCTTGCCAGAAAATGCCGAATATCATCGTCGCTGAATTCAGACCTGGCTTGCAAACTGGCTGATGGCTGGCCTGCGCCAGATTGCTGCTGCGAGTTAGCTGCCCCGGTCGCCGCTGCTACAGGGCCGCCCCCTGAACCACTGCCGCCGCCACCGCAAGAGATAAGTAGCGGCAGAAGTAAGGATGCTGCTAATTTAGTCAGCAGCGCTGTGCGAGAATAGTGTGCGCCAGTGATCGCCATATAAACGTCCCGTGTTT
>CAZNOB010000384.1:0-3126 GCA_964574535.1 uncultured Granulosicoccaceae bacterium
TGAAATCCGTAGTGTGCTGGCCGTTCGATACATGCCCGCCATACCGGTGTGTTTTCGAAATTGACGCTGATATCCGGATTAACCCATTCAGCGCTGTGGTCTGGTTTTCTGCGTAATACCGTAGCGCCGTAGTGCCCCAGTGGTGAACTATCGCCCGGTGCAAAAAATACGGCGTAACGAGCAGATAAATGGTGGGAGTGGCTCAAAACTTTTTGCTCTGAATTCTGGTTTGGCGCGTTACTTTCTTCACACGGGGTTTTACCGGTGATAACCAGCCGGTAGTTGCAATATTAGTGCTGTGCTGTCGGCCAGATCGTCCGGGGGTGAGACTCAGCTCTCTATTTTTGGTATTGATAACGGGTGCCAGAGGTTAGTTCAGCAGAACGCCGGCCCAGATCAGGATGAGCAAGCCCATGGTAAGGAGCACCGCAGCTGATCCCATGTCTTTCGCGCGACCGGCCAGATCGTGATATTCCTCACCGATTCGGTCGACCACCGCCTCAATAGCAGAGTTAAGCAGCTCTACAATGAGTAATACCAGTACCGCGCTGATTAGCAGGGTTTTCTCCAGCCAGGTTTGTCCCAGCCAAAGTGCCGCCGGAACCAGTACCATGGCTAGCCAGACCTCCTGACGAAAAGCTGCCTCATGACGGTACGCCGCTGACAGACCTTTCAGTGAGAAGCCACCAGCGCTGATAATTCTTTTTATTCCGGTGTCCGGATTTTTCATTCAGTGAGATTGCGAATGCGGGGGGGTAAATAAGTATATAGAAGTCACTGTATTTCTCTGTCATCTAACATTATTACTTTGTTAGTTTTCGTGTAAATCCTGATAACCTGTATAGCGTGGCCGTCGGGCTGATGGCATCCGTTTGTATACGGTATTAACCAGCGTTGATTATTCGATCTGTTTTGCACCAGTGGGCTGTGCGGGAAGTTCGGCATCATTCACCATTCATTCATCGTTTCAGGGTTAGAGCCCGCTTGTGGTCGCAGGGACTTCTGAGCCGGTTTAAACAAAGGAGAATTCATGAGAGGTTCACGCCCCGTGCAGGCCGAGCTCAGTAAAGACACTGATCTTTCAAAAACAAATGATACCCGGCAAGTAATTGAATCTATGGTTGATGGTCTGAATGATCACAAGATCAATGGCATGTCAGATTTTTTCAGTGAGACTTTCCGATGGATGGGGAACGCAGGTTGCGGTACAAAGAACGGACTGGATGAATTTCAGCGCAACTGGCAGAAACCTTTTCAGGCGGCGTTCTCTGATAAGGTGTGTATTGATGAAGCGCGCTTGTTTATGGGGGAATGGGCTGCGGCTTTTGGACGGCAGGAGGCCATCCACAGCGGTGAGTTTATGGGAATCGCGCCAACCGGGAAAAAAGTAGAAATTCGTTATATGGATTTCTGGAAAGTGCAGGACGGTCGAATAACCGACAATTGGGTCATGGTAGATTTTCCACACGTTATGCAGCAGCTGGGTGTTGATCCGTTTAACGGGGAAGGGTGGGAAAAATATGATAGCGGAAAAGCAACACCACCGGCACCGGACCATCAACTGTAGAATCGAAAATTATTCATGGAAAATTCCCTGGCGTGCAAAGCCCTTCTAAAGCCGCTACGTGATGCACTGTATCACTATGATCCGGTAACAGTTCAACAACAACTGATCAATATTCTGGCCGATGATGCGCTGGTTCAGCTATCTTATCCCTTCGAGGCCATGCAAGGTGCTGATGCCTTTTATGGTATGGCCTATCAGCCACTGCAGCTGGCAATACCTGACCTGGAACGTCGCGAGACTATTGTCATTGCCGGGCAACCTGAAAATGGTTCGCAGTGGGTCGGGTGTGCCGGCTACTATACGGGGAGGTTTATCCGGCCCTGGCTCGATATCCCACCCACGGGCCATCAGGTGTCGCTGCGGTTTCATGAGTTTTATCAGATTAAAGAAAACAAAGTCATTGAAGTGCAGGCGCTGTGGGATATCCCTGAAGTGATGCTGCAAGCCGGTGCATGGCCGATGTCGCCGAGTCTTGGGCGCGAATGGCATGTACCAGGCCCTGCAACGCAGGACGGTATTATCAATACACCGCAATCACCAGTGTGTACGGCGCAAAGCCTTAAGCTGGTATCCGATATGTTGAGTCATCTGGGAAACTATGCGGTTGGTGGTGTCGATGCTATGCGCCTGCAGGATTTTTGGCATCCGCACTTTAGCTGGTACGGACCATCGGGCATTGGCACAACACGGGGAATAGAGGGCTTTCGTCACTGGCACCAAATTCCGTTTCTCAATGGTATGCCTGATCGAGTGGGTGACATAGAGCGCGGTAATCTCTTTAGTGAAGGGGAGTATGTAGGCTTTACCGCATGGCCTGGAATGTCGATGACCATCAGTGGCGATGGATTTTTAGGTATTGCACCATCCAATCAAGAAATCACTATGCGCAGCCTTGATTTCTGGCGGTGTGAAAATGGAATGATCAGAGAGAACTGGGTGCTTGTCGATTTACTTGATGTGTATCAGCAAATTGGTGTTGATGTATTTGCCCGACTGCGTGAATTTAATAAATCCCGATATCCAGTGTTAGCACAGTGAAATGGCTATGAATTTAAAAGTGCTTGCGTGCCAGATTGATATCCCTGAGATGACGACTGCCGAAGCCCGTGACCTTCACTTGCAACGCACCACGGCATTAGTGGCCGAGAAACTAAAGGAAGCATCAGCAGATCTGGTAGTACTCCCAGAGCTTTCGTCTATTGATTATAGTCGTGCGGCATTTGAAAACCTGCACTTACTGGCCGAACCGGAATCAGGCCCGTCATTTAGAGCATGGCAACAAATTGCCATGGATCATCGCTGCTGGGTTGTGTATGGATTTGCAAATTGTATTGATGCAGTGGCGAAGCGTTACTCGATATCCAGCGCTGTTATTGATCCTGAAGGTCATTTAGTCGCTGTGTATAACAAGCTGCACCTGGCACAGTTTGGCGATTCCATGGAGAAAGAATATCTGACCCCGGGAGCGCAGCGTCTGGTGGTGTGTGACATCAAAGGATTTCGGTTTGCACCTGTCATTTGTTACGATATCAGAGCACCTGAGCTATGCCGCACGCTTG
>CAZNOB010000385.1:0-3072 GCA_964574535.1 uncultured Granulosicoccaceae bacterium
GGCACACCGCTTTTGATCACCCCTATATCTTAACCTCAGGATCATGAATATCACGATAACTATCCGGCCAAAGCTCCCTCGGAAGCGCACCACGCTCCTGTATCCACGGATGGATGGTGACCGCTTTCTGCAACATAGACATGGCTGCCCGATGACGGTTTTGAATTCTCAGGATATGATACACACCAGTCAATGCGCCAAAATGATTGGGTTCCAGTTCCAGTGCTTTTTCAAGATCAACCAGCGATGCATCATAATTTTCACGCAGAAAATGAATAAAAGCCCGCTGGTTGTAGCCCTCTGAATATTCCGGGGCCGCCTCTACCACTTGATCAAAGTGTTTTTCTGACGCTTCATAATCATAGGCTTCACGACGCTCAATCCCTGCATCAAGTGAAACCCGTATTTCAGCAGTGGGGGAAAGACTAAACCAAAACTGCCAGACTTCATGCTCTGCAGCGCGGCCGTCTTGTTGTGTGGTAGCCTTCGCCAGGTTTTTAAAAAGCTCTGCTTTGACCTGTTGTATCTTAAGTGCGTTATCAGAAACTGCACTTGCGCTAACGATCAGCATTAACAGTGCAATCAGATAGGGTAACCGTTTCAGTAAAAACATTGTCCTTCCTCCTTTTTGGTATGCAATACCGGTAGAGTACAACACCTGACATCAATTAGAGATCGTCTCGAATTTCCCACTAATGCGGAAAAAACAATACCGGGTAAAGAATTCAAGCCACCCTCCCCCAAAGATCCAACGCTATAATGACTCAATCATTTTAAAGGTGGCACTACCCAGCAGGGTATCGGGATTTGAAAGATCATGCACCAGATTAAAGTGATTGCGCGAAGGAGACTCAAACACCTGAACTTCACGCTGGTCATCACAAAGGAGATTTGCAAACGCTCTGCCCTGCCGTTTGAATTCCTGCGGTTCGATTTCTCCCCAGGTAATAATGGTATCGGGAAAGCTGTTTGGCATCAGCAGCAATGGTGAATTACTTTTTGCAGCTTCTGCAGTCAGACCCACAGCATCATTAATACTCGTTTGTATCAGCGGTTCCAGTTCATAGACTCCAGACAGCAATACAGCACCGGCTACCGATGGGGTAACACTGCCATCAATACAGCACATGCTGCACAGCTGCGCTCCTGCGGAGCTACCGGCCAGCACAATACGACCGGGGTCTATCCCCAGTGATGAGGCATGCTTATTTACATGGGCCAGTGCAGCACGACACTCGGTGACGATCTGCGATAACGTGACGTTCGGAGCCAGTGAATACCCCGCTGCAGCATAAGCGATGCCCCGGTCAGTGAAGGTATCTGCACCAAACATTGAATCTCGCCGCGTCCCTTCCTGCCAGTAACCCCCATGAATAAACATCAGTAGCGGGCAACCCTTTGTGGCACCTGACTGTGGCAGTGCGATATCTATTTTATTTGTTGGCAAATCTCCATACGCTATAGTTTGAACCCGCTTGCATCGAGAAACGGCCAACTGACTCTGGCGTACATACTCTGCAATGTAAGGTTGGTAATTGCCACCGATTGCAGAACTCGGTGTATACTCCTGTTCAAGGGTAGCGCTATCCATGTGTCGCCATTGCGGCCGATGGTTTTGTTTAATTTTGCTTTCAGATGACATGTATTTGGCTAGTACGATCGCGGCATATCAAGCACATGCTCTGCGATATAAGACAAAATCAGGTTAGTAGAGATCGGTGCAACCTGATAGAGCCTGGCCTCACGAAATTTTCTCTCTACATCATATTCCTCGGCAAAACCGAAACCACCGTGCGTTTGCACACAGGCTTCCGCCGCCGCCCACGAGGCATCTGCGGCCAGCAACTTGGCCAGGTTAGCCTCTTCACCCGGGTTATCACCGGTTTCATAAAGGCGCATCGCTTCTTTCAACATTAACTCGGCGGCTCGCATTTGCGAGTAAGCTCGCGCAATCGGAAACTGCACCCCCTGATTTTGCCCAATTGGCCGTCCAAATACGCTGCGGTCTTTGCTGTAAGCGGATGCTTTTTCAATAAACCATTTGGCATCACCAATACACTCCGCGGCAATCAGGATTCGCTCTGCATTCATGCCGGATAATATATAGCGGAAGCCCTTACCTGCCCCACCAATCAGGCTACTGGCGGGAACCTTCAGATTATCGAAAAATATTTCGGTGGTCGCGTGATTCATCATGGTACGAAT
This sequence comes from uncultured Granulosicoccaceae bacterium, assembly GCA_964574535.1. Classification (GTDB taxonomy): domain Bacteria; phylum Pseudomonadota; class Gammaproteobacteria; order Granulosicoccales; family Granulosicoccaceae. Next base: position 2,206 of record CAZNOB010000385.1, read on the forward strand.
GGGGCGGATAGTGAGGTTTTCTTGTGGGCAGTCACGCATGTCGATCAGCAAAACTGATAAACCGTCAGTGCGTTTCTCCACCTGATCACGCGGCGTGGTGCGGCAAAGCAGTAACATCAGATCTGAATATTCAGCACGCGATGTCCAGATTTTTTGGCCATTGATAACGTATTGCCCGCCTTGCAGATGGGCTGTGGTACGAAGCGCCGTGGTATCGGTACCACTGGTAGGCTCGGTGACACCAAACGCCTGCAAACGCAGGCTGCCGTTACTGATTAACGGGAGATACTGCCGCTTTTGCTCGTCCGAGCCGTGACGCAGCACTGTACCCATGGTGTACATTTGCGCATGACAGGCAGCCGCATTGCAGCCGGCGCGATGGATAGTCTCCAAAATGGCCGCACCGGCCGAGATTGGCAATCCGCTGCCGCCATAAGATTCCGGGATCAAAGCCGCCAGATACCCGGAATCTGTCAGTGCCTGCACAAATTCAGACGGGTAAGCTTTGTCCCGATCACACTGACGCCAGTATTCGTCAGGATAATCAAGGCAAAGCCGTTGAACGCCGTCGCGTATATCCTGATGCTCAAGTTCATAGTTCATTGGGATGGAGTCCAGGCCCGGACTATTAATGAAAACGCGAGCATATCGCGCAGAGATTTGTTTTCACAGTACATTTTATTCTCGCGTCTAATACCTACTGATAGTTGCAAAAAAAATAATTCGTTTTTAATAAGTCAAGGCACGTTCTCGCTACGCAGACTCCTACCGCACAGACTTTAATCAAACACATGCATTAAGAGCCTGATTTTTAGTGTCGAGATACCTTCGGTAACAGACAAAAAACGCAATGCTCTTGCTTTTGCT
>CAZNOB010000386.1:0-3060 GCA_964574535.1 uncultured Granulosicoccaceae bacterium
ACTGCATTTGCTCTTTCCAGCTATGGTAATCAGGTAACTAAAACACCGGCGATAGATCAGTTTGCGAGGCAATCGGCTGTCTTTGAGCAGGCGTATTGTAACTACCCTCTGTGTGCGCCTTCGCGGTTTGCATTAATGAGCGGGCGTCTGCCATCCAGAATAGCGGCGTATGACAACGCTGCTGAATTTCCGGCGTCGGTACCGACGCTGGCGCATTACCTGCGTGACGCCGGATACTATACTTGTCTGTCTGGAAAGATGCATTTCGTAGGGCCTGATCAGCACCATGGTTATGAGCAGCGGTTAACTACCGAAATTTATCCCGCTGATTTTTCATGGACGCCACCGGAAACCTATGACACCTTGTCTGATCCCGAAGCAGTTCAGAGCGACGGGCCTGCGCCTGGTGTGTCGAGTGTAGAAACAATCACCGATGCAGGGCCGAAAGTCCGGTCGATGCAAATGGACTACGATGATGAAGTGATTCATCGGGCTTGTCAGCATCTGTATGATAGAGCGCGGCATGGGGATAACCGCCCGCTGTTCATGACGGTGTCTTTCACCCAGCCACATGATCCGTATGTGTCACGTCGGGAGTATTGGGATCTCTATCGCGATGAAGATATCGACCCACCCCGGGTACCATCAATTGCTGTAGATCAGATGGACGAACATAGTCGATCACTTTACTACCACTACAGCCTGAATAAATTTGAAGTTACTGAGACTATCTACCGACGTGCGCGGCGTGGCTACTACGCCATGATAAGCGACATCGATAACAAGATTGATCAGTTACTGCGAACGTTGACCGAGTGTGGTCTCGATGATAATACGCTGGTTATTTTTACTTCAGACCATGGTGATATGATCGGGGAGAGGGGGTTGTGGTTTAAAAAGAATCTTTTTGATCCTGCGATACGAGTGCCCATGATGATGCGATGGCCTGGAAAGATAAATCAGTCGCGAATCCCGACCCCGGTATCTTTACTCGATGTATTGCCCACACTGCTTGACGCTGCTGGTCTGAGTGAGTCATTGCTGACCACTTCTATCGAAGGGGGCAGCATGCTGCCTCTGTGCCAACAAAGTTCAGCTGATCGTACCGTCTACGCTGAACATCTGGATGGTGGAACGCGAGCGCCCCGAGTGATGCTGCGACGCGGTGACTTGAAAATGGTTCATTCATTAGTCTATCCCACTCAATTGTACGATATGGCTAATGACCCGCTGGAGCTGAAAAATCTTGCTCACCATGCAGACTGGTCTATAACCACTAAAGACCTGTTGGCGGAGCTTGAATCAATCTGGAATCTGCCAGTGCTGGAGCAGGAGGTAATCTCTAATCAAAAAGTGCGGCAGCTATTGTCCAGGTCACTGGGCAAAGGTGAGAAACGTAACTGGGAGTATTATCCTAATCCTCACGCCACCAGCTCTCGATGGGTACGTGAAGGCGATTATTTTCCCGAAGTGGAGCATCGGGGTTATCTGTCTTATCCCGAAGAATAATTTCGATGGTCCAGGATACCGGCCTGCAAGAAGCTCTGGTTTTCTTGCTTCTGTCTACGGACTCGGGGTGACTGGTTGATGCTGCGGTTCAGCAGAACCCCGTCATTGTAATGGCATACTGACCGTGCGGAGTTCGCTCTGGTCAGTCATTGTGGCTGCCCTCATCCATAGCCCGCGATGGCCTGATCTTGGCATGAATGACTGAAAACCAACAATCGAATAATATTCACTCACGTTTTGATTATCACTGCTCCGGCATTCACTTAAAAAGATGACTAGTCGATTATCGCTTTCTGATCATGTGCAAAAAGTTGTTGCCGGCCTATCGCTTTTCGTGATGAGCCTGCTTTGCTCGCCGGTGAATGCCGCTGCCATTAACTCAATCGCGTTTGGGTCCTGCAACCACTCTCACCTGCCACAGCCTATGTGGTCTGTGATTGAATCGCATCAGCCCGATCTGTTTATCTGGACTGGGGATGTGGTTTATGCCGACACCACAGAGGTTGAAAAGATGCGCGCAAAATATCAGCAGCAGCTGGATCGGCCCGCGTATCAACGTTTTATCGAGGCGGTACCGGTGATCGGCGTTTGGGATGACCATGATTACGGCATCAACGATGGTGGTAAAAAAAATCCAATCAAAGCGCAGGGGCAGCAACTGTTTCTGGATTTCCTTGGTGAGCCGAAGAATACAGAACGCAGGCAACAGCAAGGGATCTATACGTCTTATGTTTATGGTGAAGGCGATAACACGGTTAAAGTGATACTGCTGGATACTCGCTATCATCGGGATCAGGCTGGCATCGGGCGTGCAGATATACTTGGCAAGGCTCAGTGGGCGTGGTTAACACGGGAAATAGAAAGCAGTACCGCATCTGTCAACATTATCGTCTCCAGCATATCGGTACTGTCTCAACAGATGCCGCTTGCTGAGGAGTGGAATGATTTTAGGTGGGCGCGGAAAAGATTGTTTAATCTCATTGAAAAAAATAACTTGCCCGGTGTGTTATTCCTGACCGGAGACAGGCACTTTTCTTCTCACCTAAGTGTCAGGGTGAATGGTAAAAAATATCATGAATTCATGAGTAGCGGGCTGACTCACTACCTGAGACGAAAAAGAGTATCGCAGGTTTTTCGGTTCTACTATGGTGATGAATATAGCTATTTTGGTTTGAATTTTAGCCTGTTGGATTTCCACTGGGATCGCGAGCCGATGCAGCTTTCTTTTTCGGTATATGATAAACAGAATAACAGGCAGGTATTCAAGCCACTTAGTCTGATTAATCGGCGTTGGTCTGATTAATATATTTTTCTCTTGCCACCTCTTCAAGTTAATGCATTTGCCTGGTGTTTGTTTGGGTGTAGTTAGTAACAGAAGGCAGACTATACGTCGGCTAAGAGAATTCGCCTCGGCCTACGGTGCGCTTTCGCGGGATTAATCGAAAAGACGCCAGACTTTTATTGCGTTCGGTTGCGCTAACGCATCCTGATTTGATTTAGATTTCAGCCAGAGCGCATCTTTTTTGCAACGCCTGTTACACCACGCAAGAT
>CAZNOB010000387.1:0-1404 GCA_964574535.1 uncultured Granulosicoccaceae bacterium
TCTCAAAACTGATTAAACGCGGGTAGAGCAAGAGCAAGAGCAAGAGCAAGAGCAAAGGGCAAGGGCAAGAGCAAAGGGCAAGGGCAAGGGCAAGGGCAAGGGCAAGGGCAAGGGCAAGGGCGAAGTAGTGGGGGCGCTGTGTGGTGGTAATAGATTGCTTTTGCAGATCGTCGTGCGAGGGTTGGTGCTGAGGTGTTACAATTTGCCGCCTCTTTTTATGGTTGTGAGTGCTATTTTGAGCCAGGTTGTTCTTATCAATGTGTCCGGTCGCGATCGGCCGGGGATTACGTCCGGCCTGTCTTCAATTCTTGCGAAGTACCATGTGACGGTGCTCGATATTGATCAGGCGGTCATTCATAACAATTTGTCGTGGGGCATGCTGGTTGATCTGGATGGGCATTCTGTTGCGAGCGCTGCGGAATCGGCTGGTACCGATGCCTTGTTTAAGGACTTATTGTTTAAGGCGCACGATCTGGATCTGAATATTCGCTTCACACCGATAAGCTCGGATGCCTATTCTCGATGGGTAGATGGCAGCGGGCATGATCGACATATTATTACGCTGCTGGGTAGAAGGCTGGGCGCGGATCTGATCGCCAAGCTGACTGCAGTGGTGAGCGAACTGAACTGGAATATCGAAAGTATCCAACGCATGTCACCGCGTATACCGATTGAAGCCGCCACCAGCAATCCGTTGATTGCCGTGGAGTTCCGTATCAACCATCAAAGTGGCGGTATCGACGAATTGCGTTCGGCCTGTCTTTCTCTGTCACATGAGAACGATGCGGATATCGCTATTCAGGAAGATAATATCTGGCGCAGAACTCGACGTCTTGTTTGCTTTGATATGGACTCGACGTTAATACAGGGTGAGGTCATTGATCTTATGGCGGAGGCTGCAGGGGTCGGTGCGCAGGTGTCGGGCATTACCGCCCGTGCGATGAATGGTGAAATTGATTTCAATACCAGCTTCAGACAACGATTAAGTCTTTTGAAAGGGCTGGAAGTGAGTCGCCTGAATCAGATTGATGAGCAACTGAAAATTACTGACGGCGCTGATAGTCTGCTACGCAATCTTAACCGCCTTGGTTATAAAACCGCGATTTTATCAGGCGGGTTTACCTGGTTTGCAGAAAAGCTGGCCGCGAAACTCAATATTGATCACGTGCATGCCAATGTGCTTGAGATACAGGACGGCAAACTGACTGGCGGTGTAGTGGGAGATATAATCAATGAAGAGAGTAAAGCCAATCTACTCCAGTCGATAGCCGATGCGGAAGGGATTCGTCTTGAGCAAGTGATTGCAGTAGGAGATGGTGCTAACGATATACCTATGTTAAAGAAGGCAGGGCTTGGTATCGCTTTTCATGCGAAACCTACAGTCAGGGAGCAGGCATCGAATGC
>CAZNOB010000387.1:1504-3053 GCA_964574535.1 uncultured Granulosicoccaceae bacterium
ACCTCTTCAGTGGCTTCAGGGTAGAACAGTACCCGCAATAGTTGTTTGTGCAGCTCGGTCGCACAGAATCCAATCCATCGAAGCATCTGAAAAAAATCATCAGACCCAACCGCCATACGCGGATCCGCCGGAGTGGCATTCGCCTGCAGCCACACCAGAACCGCACTGGTTTCGCTTAACAGTTGTCCATTGGGTAAGCGCAGCACCGACACCTGTCCAAGGGGGCTCACGGTAAGAAACGAACTGCCATCGCTGAGCTGCCTGGTATCTAAATCAACATAGGCAAGCTCCAGCTTTACATCAGCTTCCGCAGCCGCGATCCGCGCCGCTAACGAGCACGCCATGGGCGCATGGTACAAAAGGGGATTAGCGTGCAGCACAATATAGATCTCTCGGGTTTGCGAATCTGGATAATACCCCTGGTGAGCGATCGCGGGAATTGTGGTTGTGAGTTTAGCGTAAATGTTTGTGTTTTTTCTTGATGGGAAAGGTTTGTAGTTCGGAGCGGTTGGTGTTTTGTGCTGGAAAAGAAGGGGTGGGTTTCTCACTCGGGATTTTTAGAAATAAAGCTCTTCTGGCACTGGTCGCTTTTAGTTCTGATGAAGTAATATAACATTGAAGCAGTTATGGAAAATTGGGGTCGACTATTTGTATTCGTTCTGTTTTTAATTCCAATTGGTGTGTCTTTTTTTCCTGTCTGGGTGATGCGCCGAAAAAACAGGTACTCACCCCTTGTAGAGAACCGACTCAGGCTCCCTGGGGAATCTGCGAAACAGAACTTTATTGACCTGAGCGCTAACGTGCTGGGGTATTACTCTGCAATGTTTGCTGTCATTGCGACTATGATCTACTTCGCCACTGTGTTTGATTTCGGTTATACACCTATTTCCATAGTTTTGGCGCTTGGTAGCGGTTGTCTGTGCTATCTGGGTCGTAAGCAATATCTCGATTTTCAGAAAGCCTTGAACTATCGTGTTGGTGCCGATGGTGAGGCTTATACTGGCCAGGAGTTGAACCTTCTAGCGCGTGACGGGGCCTTTGTTTTTCACGATATCCCTTACAAATATGGAAACATCGATCATGTGGTCGTCGGCTACGACAATGTATTCGTGGTTGAGACGAAGGCCGTAAGGAAACCTGTCGGCTCAAACGGAAAAAAAGATTGTCGAGTCTATTACGATGGCACGAATCTAAGGTTTCCTCACTTCGTTACTGATGCACCGCTACGGCAGGCGCGCTGCCATGCAGATTGTCTGGCCCGAATTCTTAATGAAGATAGTAAATGCAATATTCCGGTTGTTCCCGTTGTGGCATTGCCGGGTTGGTTTGTGATTTCGAATAGTACGGTACCAGCGGTGCGGGTCATAAACCCAAAGCGAGGCAAATTCTTACGTACAGGTATTGGGCGGCGCCGAGACTGTGAGCAGTTCGAATCAACTGTCAGGAAAATTGAAAAACTAGCGCGGTTGGACTCACCGTTGGCGGGTATTACCGATCCCGATGCGGCGGAGTATTATAATCTTTGGACGAACGAGCCGAGGGTGAAGGG
>CAZNOB010000388.1:0-3041 GCA_964574535.1 uncultured Granulosicoccaceae bacterium
ATCGTTGGCCAGCATATGATTCAGGACGTTCGTTAGTAACATTGAGATATTATTGTTGAAATTGTTATGCGGCAGGCTGCCACAAAAGGTGATTGAACCTACCGAAAAAACACTGCCGCCGCTGTCAGTCTCAAACCAGATCATATCAGCGTGGATAAGTTCATCCTGCGGGGGGCCGGGCAGGGTGGTGATATGCGTTAGCATTTCCTCTGGTACCAGAATAAAGTCATCACTGTGGTTTTCTGAGGTAGCTATGACTATGACGTTTTCAGGCGTGCCCAGTCTGGTGTCGGCGCGGTCAAGCTCAAACCCTGCTGCACCTCCGCCGCACAGGCCAAAGTCTCCCAGCTTATTTTCACTGATGCCTTCGAAAATCCAGTCGAGCTCAGGCGGCACTGGTCTGCGTTTGTAGTACGATGCATTAAATTGCCCTTGTGCTGAAAACCCCACGCCACAAAGTTTTTGCGGCGGTCTGCCATTGCGCCGCCATAATCCGCCGTAGCCACCATCGAAGGCCTGATAATACTCCCCGGGTTCTGCGGCCCAGGCTCGAATGCCATCCTCCGCCCGTCTGATTTCGATGTGGTGGGGGTTTTCGTCGTGCAAGGCGATACGCCAGTAAAACCCGTTGCCTCCCAGGTACATCAGGTTGCCGCCGTTGTTGCGAAATACGGTCAGTGCATTTAATGATTCAGGCGTGTGATATTCAGGGTGGCTGGTGGTCATTACTATATCGTAGCCATCAATACAGGCTGCGCCTTCATTGTGTAGTTCACGATCAGTGATGATGTCGAATTCGATCTGTTGCGCGGTAAGCCATGCAATTAAATGGCTGTCTGCCTGAAAGTGTCTGAGCCCGGAACAATTGGTATTGCCAAAAGTGATATAGCCCGGTCGCATATTAAAAAGAGGGCGCTCATGAGAGGCATGGCAAATACCGCTTCCGTCAGCATGGAAGTTATATGTCGATTGTCCGTAGGCAGGATACTCTGCCGGATTCCATGGATAGGCGTTTCTTTCTTCGTTGCGTTTGTTCCATGCAGGTGACCAGTCAGGACGTGCATGATTTCCGTACACCGCATAGGTAAATGTTGGTATTAAGACGCACAGACGATTGGCAGGCTTGCCGCGATCAGCGCAAACGTAGAAAGGTATGGCGTCATGGTGTTCAGCGGCCGACAGATGCATGACATAGATTCCCGATGGCATGCCAGCTGGAATAGTGAATGCGAACGTGGTTTCCCAGTCAAATGCCACGATGTCGTCTTCGTGAAAATGAATGGCTGCGTATTGCTCCGGGGCATGTCGCCAGCACATTTCACTGCCATTCCATTGGCTGCTGGTCATCGCCCGCGTGGGCAGGTTGATCAGGCGGGCGGTCAGGTTGTGCGGGCCCGTGTCAACCACACGGGTGGAAGATATTTGCTCTGTAAAATCCCACTGTGCGAAAGTGGATAACTGTTTGGTTTCGGTGCCTGTGAGAACGGTGGGAGATTCAATTTTGCCGTTAAAAAATTGTGTGGCTTTTTGATTGTGCAGTGCGCCCGCAATAGTGATGTAAGCGGGTTCTGTTGCTGCATTGCACTGGTTGATGTTTTCTGTGTGGCTTGTTGTGGATGCGGTTTCCAGTGTTTCTATCAACAATGTGGCCGTGTTGCTGTTGAAGTCTAGTGTTGCAGTCAGTTTTACCCATTGACGCAGTGGAAGTGGATGAGTGGCGGTGCAAGTCTGTTGTTGCCACTGAACTTCAGCACAGCCTTCGTTGTTAATTTGCAGGCTGTAGTTTGCGCAGCTTAAGATTGTTTGGGTGCGGTTATTACACAGTGTTGGCCAGATAACGGCAGACAATGCGATAACAGGCGCATCGATCGCCACCGGATTATCTGTGATGGCGTACGAGCCCGGATGAAATGCCTGGTGCGTTGCAGAGTAACTGTAGGGTTTAAACCACTGTGCTGCTTCATGTTCAATGATTCCCGGTCCGGCAGGGTTTGGGTCGGCACAAATTGACCGTGTCAGTGATGCTGTTACTTTTTCAGAGTCTGTATTATTGGACACCTTAAAAGCAATGCTTTCCCCTGCGCGCGCTGAAAGTTTGTCAGGGTAACCACAGAGAGGTACTTCTTTTACGGGTGAAGCCACCGGGTTTTTCATATATGGGTTCCACTGTTTTTGTTCAGCTGACGGGCATGCTTGAGAATACCTGCAAAGCTACTTCATCACCATGGTGCCAGCTGCTCCGACCATTGCTAATGCCGCAACCCGGTGAATTGCTCGTTGAGCGGATCGGTTGGCGAGATAGACCCGCATACTGTTGGCGGCCAGAATATACACGCCGCCGATCGACATCAGTACGATCACTGTCAGCGGTACAAGGGTAAATAGCCAGTGATTAAACGTGACGCTTTCAATATCTATCACCAGAGGCAGCAGCGCCAAATAAAAAGCAATAGGTTTTGGATTACCCAAAGTAACGCCCACTCCCGAGATGACTGCAGACAAAAGGTCCCGGGTTGTGGTTGGTGTTTTGGTGTTCATGTCGTGGTGTTTTGCGGTCCAGAATTGCCATGCCAGATAGCACAGGTACAGCACGGAAAACCACTTGATCACAATAAAAATATTGGCAAAGTTGGCAGCCACCAAAGCCAGTCCGAAGACTGCGAAGGTCAGGTAGATTAAATCGCCCAACATCAGCCCGAACATAAAAGTAAAACCGATTGTCACACCGCTGCTCAGTGTTCTCGCCATCAATGCGGTCAGGCCAGGCCCCGGTATGGCCACAGCAACACCCAGGGCAATAACGTAAGCGAGTATTTGTGAGGTTTCCATTGGTTTGGTCTTTGAGGTTGGATGAACAAATCTACAGGCAGAATTATACTGCCACGAGCATCGCCCAGACTCATTGAATTCGATCAGACTGGCAGCTGCCGGACGTGCCCGCAGGGGGTAGTTATTTTTGAAAAGACCGAAAACGAACAGGTTGGGCTAGAGCTGTTATCTCCACAATAATTTGCTGGAATTTTGCCTGCTATTGTTCATGC
>CAZNOB010000389.1:0-1529 GCA_964574535.1 uncultured Granulosicoccaceae bacterium
TTGTGGCGGTCCTTCTTGTTTAGCAGTTCGTCATCTGTATCGAATTGTTCAACTGGTGTCCCATCCAATAGATTCACTGCCCAGAATGTCCCGCTACCGACATTCGGTGAACAAGGGTCTGTGGCGTCACCCGGCGTGTAGCTGGTAAATAGAACTTTATTGTTGAAAGTCACAGAAGAGCCCAGCACTTTCTCGCCGCTACCTTCCATCTCGATAAACCAGCCTGTTGTAGTTGCAAGTTGTTGTAGTGCTGCTTCTCTTTCGTCCGGTGTGCCCTCGCCGATGAGATTTTGGGTGGCATTGTAGAGATGATCCTCGGTGATTGGCTCGTAGATAGTCTCCGGAGGAGCGTCGGTGCCAAAGGACGTTTCCTGCGGAATGCCATATTTCCCTTCTCCCGCGTATCGGATCGGGTATCTGACCAGGTAGAAGTTGTCTTCAATGGTGGTATTCAACGGATGAGCCTGATAGCCGGAACCTATGGCGATATTAAGGACATATTGTGAATCGACAATAGACAAGGAAATGTCCGGAGTATGATAAAAACGTCTGGCATCGGAAATGACGCTGTCCGTGCCGAAGTCCGCGATAACTCCGCCGTCCAGTTCCAGTGTGTCTGATGTGATATCGACGTCGAAGCGCCAGATCTGTCCGCCCATATCGCCGACGTAAATCTGCTCTGCACCACCATCGCCGTTAACATCCAGTGCTATTGGCGTGGCGGGTATGCTGTAGAGCATGTCGTCAAAAGTTTTTGTTTCATTGTGATCGCCTGCGCCACCGCTCCATAGCAGTGCACCGGTATCTGCGTCGACAATGTAGATGGCTCGGCCAATCGAGTCATGTGAGCGGGTGACTTTATCATCCTGCGAGTTGTCGTATCCGCCGCCGAAAATGAGCACTTTTTTGACGGTAGTTCCATATTTGATCGTCGTTGGATTCATCCTCGACCACGTTTCACCAAGCTCTTCAAACCCGGCGCTACCACCGGCAATTTGCCACTTGAATTCAGGGCTGTCTTTTTTACTGACATCGAACGCGTAGTAGCTTGAGCCTCCTCTGCGCATACCGGCATAGAGGTAGGCATGCTCGTTAGCATCGCTTTCAATATGTCCATCGTGATCCAGATCTTCAGTCCAGAGCGTCAGGCCACCGTCCATGCCATAGATTTTTCCTTGTGATTGATCGTTGTGGTAGAGCCGTTCCAGATTGCCGATCAGCTCTTCAGGCATGAAGGCGAAGTGTTCGGTACCATCTCTTGAGCTTATCGCATGCAGGTAGCCCTCATTCGTACCCACAAAAACAATTGAGTCGGGGTCTGCAGCATCGCCACCATAGGTAACCGTAACAGCATTGGAATGGAGTGGGTCCCCCATGTGGTTTCTGTTGTCCAGTGTGTCTCCATCTTCGTCGGCATCCTTAACGTCTCTGCCCAAAGCCCATTCAAGTATATTCTCTTTCTCGATGCGCTCGGCAGATAGATCTCCTCCGTAAACCTCTACTTCTGCCAGAGATAAAATTCCTTTTAA
>CAZNOB010000389.1:1629-3026 GCA_964574535.1 uncultured Granulosicoccaceae bacterium
TGCGATGGGAATCCAGTCGGGGCCAGGTTTGTGATATCAGGGTCTTCGTTGTACGCGAGAAGCTGATTATCAGCACTTAAGATATTGTCTTCATGAAAGAGCCCTTTCTCGGATGTACCCGCGTAGGTGACAGCCTTACGGGTGGCATAGTTGAGCTTCGAGGCGGCACCGCCGGCAGCGATATCATGGCCATCGGGTGCGGCGGACCAGAAGCTTTTCGAACTGGCATGGAACTGTCCCGTAGTGTGGTCGACCACCGCCCTTGGAGGTTCGTTTGCGTCGTATAATTCGGCCGGAATGCCTCGCAATTCATAGCGTTTCAGATTACCAGCCCACGAAGCTTCTTCCGATGGATTGAACAATGACAAATACAAGTCGTTTCTGTGCGAAATTCTGGAGAATCGATCCGGCGTCGCAGCCGGTGCGACGAATGTTGTGGTTTCCGTATTGATACCACTAAAAATTGAAGTAATGGCCCCAACCAGTTGATCGGTGGATTCGACTTCATAGTAACCGGGTACCTCTTCGCCATTGACCACTTGCGTTGCCGAGGCGATGTCACTCAGCCAGTTAGAGCTCAGGTTGAGGCCGATAGTATGGGTTGTAACGTTTTGCATGCCTTCGATGTCGGGTCGTAAGTCTGTTTCGTACAGATAGTCAGCTAACTCGACAGCGCAGGTGCCCCTGTTTTTGAAGACAGCCTGGCAGGCTGTGAGCCGTTCTTTCGCACGAGTAACGGCGGGGGCGTCGGTACTGGCTTCGCCATCAGCAAGCAGTAGCAGATGGTTTGCCTGACATTCATTGGTTATCGGCGAAATATAGACAGGATCTCCGGTGATATTTTCATCAGTGCAATCCTCGTGGGAAAGATCAGCATCCGAACATTCACCGGATTGGTTTAATTGACCGCCAGTGTAGGAATCTGGATGAGAAACCCTTGAATGCCTGCCATCTTCCGTCGCGTGCGGTTTCGATGAAGGTGACCAGCGTGTCTTGCCATACTGAACGGGAGCACCTTCAAAATAATTTATCGCTTCGACCAAAGCGCCGGTAGTAGGTGTTCGCCATTGTGTTGTCACAGACAGCAAAGTATCGATCAATTCTTGTCGTACCGTGCTTCGGGAACCGTCAAAATCAGGGTCGCCAGTGCAGGGTGCCCCGTCACAGAGTTCGCCATCAACATTGCGTACAGGGTAAATGACTCTTGCGCCGCTCGCGGTATTACTGAACCGCATTAGCCCGATATTGATTCCGTTGGCATTGTTTATAATCTCGGTCATGGCGGCGTTCATGCGGTCAAGCCGAGTGATGTTGCCAAATGGACTACCATCGTTGCATGGTTCTTTCTCGACATCGCCATTCGCGCAATCGTATCGGTTCATGGATTCCGAAGCATC
>CAZNOB010000390.1:0-3011 GCA_964574535.1 uncultured Granulosicoccaceae bacterium
TAACGAAAATGATCGATAAAAACGCACCGCCAGGGCGCGTTCGCAGTAGCAGAGATTCTGCCGCGCAAGCTCCTAAACCTGATTACTCATAAGGCGACTAGTAATATTCCTCTGGACGCCCCATGATGACTGAAATTAGGCGCATGATTTTGTGAGCGAGTGGTTCGAAGTTCGGTTTTTATTTCCGCTAGTAACGTAAAAAAGACACCTATTGCAAATTCTATTTGTACCTTTGTTAACAACACTTTCAGCCTAATTTAAGTCAGATCCATACCTCGTATTTAGTTGTAGATGCAGGAAGCAACGATACCTCAGCCTCGCAAATCTCAAATCGCAATAGAAGCAACTAGTCAAAGCTACAGAGGGTAGCTCGTTTGACCGCACGGGCAAGCTAAGGGGTCAATTCCCGTCGAAGCCCATTTTACCCCGGGCATCTCGCCAGCCGGGACCCGCTTTATGCTTGGTGAAATAGAATTGCCCCCTTACATTAACTTCCTTTTTTTGCAAAACCTGTCCATTTAATAGCAGAAATCTATGTGCTAGCATTCCTAAGGATCATTGGGAGACTCAAGAAGATGTCATGGAATAGACACAGCCGGATTATTGCATTCATACTCTGCGTGATAATAGACGGTGGTTTGAAAGCACAGGACCTGAACGCACAGGCGACCGAACTTTGCAATGTTGCCGTGGGCACATTTATAACTGGCCAATATGACGCCAGGCAGGTACTCGCGCCGCAAGCTTTGCAATTTGCACAGCAACAAACCGGTGGAACCGGTATTTATCAGCAACTGAAACCCTACGGGCAAGCGACCGCCATCTTCGTTACCAATCCTCATTACGACCAGGATCAAGCAACCGGACAATTATTCCATTTTTATTGCACAACCCAGCACAACGCCGGTCGGGTGCAGTGGGAAATAAAATACGCCGCAAGCCTCAATAAACTGACATACTATTCTTTTCAGCCCCCACAGGCCCAAACGCCCCAACATCAGCCACAACAACAACAACAACAACCGATACAGACTGCAAGCAGCGAGCCTGCGACGGCCCAAAACCTATTTGGCGAGCCTGTGGACCCGCCAGGTAGTCAGGTAGTGCCACTTGTGGATCAACAAAGTCCAAACGGCGCAATAGTCGCATTCGAGCACGCCATACCGCCTGGTTGGCAAGCGAGCGGACAGGTTACCTGGTTGCAGCGCGCCGATTACACCGGTTGTGGCTATGATGATCAGCATTTCAAATGGTCGGCCCGCTCACCTGACGGCAGCCAGGAACTAGGCTACTGGCCACAAGTAATTTACAGCGGCGCACAAGGCCAGTACCTCAACGGCAACCCAAGTAGAGGCTGCGAAAACATCATCGTTCGTGACCCCAGGACATTCCTGACGCAACACATCAGTCGTATGCGACCCGGTGCTGAGGTCAAATCTTATCTGGCCCCCACGCAACAAGAGTACGCTATGCTGCGGCAGACGTTGCCACCGGCTCCGCCCCTGGGACCTGATACTAACGGCCAATGGGACATAGTGGCTACGCGATTCATTATCACATACAAAGACAATGGCGTAACTTACGATGAGCTGGTTATCCCTTCTGCATTAATTTTTGATATCAATGTTGGTGGCATGCTACCCATGAAAATCCAGACAACCACAGTCTTGCCAACCTACTACATGCGTGCACCGTCGGGGCAACTCGACGAAAAAATGGCCGAGGCATTTGCAAATTCGAAGCGCGATAACCCAGCCTATATCAAAATGCTGAAGGCCATTGCTGACGCAAAATCTCAACAGAACGCACAAAGAATGATCGCTGCTTCACAAGCGAGGATGGCGGCGAACAAACGTTCAGGCAGCTCAGGTGTTGTGGATTTTTCAACCGCAGACATACAGGCAGAGGGTTGGAAAAAACGCACTGCAAGTAGCAATGCATTTCAAGAACGCATGGCCGCATCCGCCGGCGGTGTTGCACGCTACAATGATCCGCAGAGCAACACCGGTTACTTCGAAACCGAGGTTGGCGTAGGTGATCGCGTGTTCCGGCAGGACGACGGATCCACGGTCGTAACGGATGACTACTTCTATAATCAAGGGGTGCAATTGTCGCCGGTGGAGTGAGATCTACTCATTCACTGGACATTGCTTTGCATCGTTAGGTAGTTTGGCTTCATTAATCAATTGTACTCATCATGGACTTTTCGCATTGGGATACTCTTTAGTGACACACCGTTTTCCTTGCACTGTGAAAGTTGCAACCGGAAAAAGCAAAAGTCCATACATCAAGAACCGACACATGAGTGCGAGTAACACTGGAATAGATTTACGTTTTCTGCGTTTTTCCTCTCGGTCCAGGTTGTTTTTAACTCGGTTCTGATTTATCGCGTATCGCCTACTTCAACCACAGTGTATGCAGTATTGGTTTGTGTTCGATACTGCGTGCTTGCGAGCGGCACACAAAGCGACACCTCTTATCACTGTGACCAGCAAATTCTTGTTATGCATTTTTGCTCGCAGCAATTAGATACTCGCATATTAACGGATGTGGCAAACCCTCAAATGCGGAACGTTCTGGTTGAAACGCAGTACCGACGAAAAAACGATTCCCGGGTATCTCCAGGCTTCGCGGATCACCGTCTTCATCAAAACCTGTGAAGCACATGTTCGATTTTTCAAAAATATGCAGATACTCGCGATTTACACCGTAACCGCAAAAGTACTCTTCGGATATTTTAGCTGCATCATATATCGTGGCGATATTCGACCCTTCAACAAGATCTATCTGCGCCTTTTCATCGTACAATTTGCACACCAGGCCAGAGATAAGCGGCATAGATGCCCCTGGATTTATCTCGACGTTCTCTGCTTCTCTGTACCCCAGCTCATTTTGCGCGAATTCTAATGCTGCATGTTGATATCCTCCGCAAGTTCCCAGAAACGGAACATCGTGTTCACGGGCAAATCTGATAGCCCGAAGAACTTTATCTGTATCTTTATATGGACTCG
>CAZNOB010000391.1:0-2992 GCA_964574535.1 uncultured Granulosicoccaceae bacterium
GATACTCGAAAATAGTATTCCTGGCCTGCTACCGCGTCGGTAAACCTAAACGGTTGAGTTTCATCTTCATAGAGTGTTGCTTCTGTTCTCGAGGAAAATGGTGCATCCGATACATACAATCGGTAACCGTCTGCCCCTTCCCGATTCGTCCAGCTCACAGTGATCAATGTATCCCCTGCTAACGCTACAACATTTTCTGGTGCTGCTAAAGTAATTGGCAAATCTACCGTGGCGCTTACCTGGCTACTTAGCTCACTCTCTACATCTCCTGCTACCGCTGATACTCGAAAATAGTATTCCTGGCCTGCTACCGCGTCGGTAAAACTAAACGGTTGAGCGTCATCTTCATAGAGTGTTGCTTCTGTACTCGTGGAAAATGGAGTATCCGATACATATACACGGTAACTCTCAGCTCCCTCTACATCCAACCACGACAACATGATCAAGGCTTCTCCAGCTGTAGCATTCAAACTCACTGGGGCAGCTAAATGTACTGGTAGAACAAGCCCTGAAATCTCTACATCGGTTGACCTCGACCCAGATCTCCGACCAAATACTCCGACATCACTTAACGACAGCTCAAGAACTCCAGTTTCTGCGCTTTCACAAGCAATAGTCATAGAACTACGATCAGCCTCATTGAACTCAATATTTTGACATACAACGCCTGATAATTGAAAAACAGTGTCAGCTGAGAAATTAATCCCTTCAACTGTTAGACTGTAGCTACCTTCGACCGAAACACTATTCATCTCAGCACTAGTTATGCTAGGCAACCCTGGATTAGTCAAAGGGTTTAGTGTGGGAATAGATAGTAGTTGTTCCGTATTCACATCATAGAACTCCAGCGTTCTCTCCAGCGCAGCCTTAGCATTCAAAATTGGGATACCTGTCGTCCGATTAGCACTATCAACCAGCAAGCTCTTTACTTCAGCAGCGGTAATAGTATGACCTTGCGAATGTACCAGTGAATAGATAAGCGAAGCGACTCCACTAACCATCGGAGCAGCTGCAGAAGTTCCATCAAAACCCGAATCATAGACCCTGGGCCAGGCTTCCGGTGCTATCGCATCATTTACATACGGTGCACGAACGATAGACGGTGCATACAAATCAATCGACTCGCCAAAGTTATAGAGACTGCCACCTCCGACGCCAACCGCACCAACAACGATGGTATTTTCCAATGGAACCAGTTCAATATTGGAAATTCCAGTTCGCTCATAGTGGATGGCACCGTTGGCTCGACGACTGTCAATACCTCTATTTCCTCCGCTAAACACATGCAACATGTCATCCGGAGACTTATCCTCTACAAATTTTCTGAGAGGACGACTATCGATAAACGCGTCAATTATTGATTGATCTTGGTCAGGAGATCCCCAAGAGTAGTTAAACACATATATATTTTCATTCTGTAGAAGCTCAAGTGGTAAGTTTTCCCTGTTTACACCACCACTAAAACTCATACCAGACTCAGGATTAATCCCCGCAATTCCTCTACCATTGTTCGCTGTTGCCCCAATAATTCCTAACACAGCAGTACCATGCCTAAGTCCAGCAGCTAATATCCCTGTTGTTATCGACTCACATAGCGATTTTTCTTCGCCAGTGAAAGGGCACGGGCGCGATCTGTCATCTATGTAGTTTAGTACAGCATCAATTTCACCCCGCTCAACATTACTTTCAACGACTCTGCCCTCAAGCTCCTCATGATCAGGCAGAAAAGAATTAGGCTCTATAACTGCAACATGTACCTCACTGTAACCACTTGAGATTCTCCATGCATCCTGCGCGTTAATTCCAAAATCCCCCTTAAGATGCCATGCACTGTTACCGCCAAAAATATCAAAATCATCTGGTTCATCCAGAGTAAAAGCATCTTCAATATTCTGTAATCGCCCGCGGTGCACATTATTTTCAACCGAATGTACTTCCTCAGTTTCCCTCAGGTTCTGTACGACAGTGGTTATACTGGCGCTATCCGTGGGTTGAAATTCAATCAATAAGCCTTGAATTAAGTCGTACCCGACAACTCTAAACATGTTGTACTGGCTTGCAATACCAATCAACTCTTCTTCAGAGAGAGTGGCTGAATAGATCCAATATTGATTATTTATTATGCCCGAATAAGTCTCAGGATCACTATTTGGATCATAACCATCTACCTCGGTAATCTCATATGGAAACGTCTGAACTGTTCTAAAGCGAAAATCACGAGAGGAGCCCATATCTGAAGTACTAACAGAAAGTGTATAAACACCGTATACCTCAGGAGTGAAGATCACTGAATGACCTTGTCCAATACTTAACAACTCCAGACGGGAACCATCCGGTTCTTTAGATACAACCCAAGTCACATCAATTTGCGAACTGAGACCAGACAGGGTGACGATTGAGGGCTCTCCGTTCACTGGCCGGCCATCAATACTAAGCAAGGCATCAGCTAGCTTAGTAGTAGTGGCATCAGACTGATCTCTGGTTACTATGCATGAGTTTCGACCATCCCAGCCCCATCCGTCGCCGTCCTCGTCAACACAAGCTCCAACAACAGGCTCACCAACTAAACAAGATTCCACGCCATTCCAACCCCAACCATCACCGTCAGTATCAACACAAGCCAACACGGGCACCGCCGAATCAGAACCAACTACACACGTTTCAACACCATCCCATCCATACCCATCGCCATCGGTATCAACACAAACACCATTACCGGCTGAACTTTCCACTCCAGTGGTGACAACGCAAGACTTAGTACCATCCCAGCCCCAGCCATCACCATCAGCATCTATACAGGCGACCGTGATATTGGAATCAGGATTAGCGGTAGAGTTGACTAAACAGGATTCGCTGCCATCCCAACCATAGCCATCGCCATCTGTATCTATACAGGCAGGCGCTCCAGAAACGATGCAGGACTCAGAACCATCCCATCCGTATCCATCGCCGTCTGTATCAATACAGACATTGGAAGATTGAGAGGAAGCCG
>CAZNOB010000392.1:0-2979 GCA_964574535.1 uncultured Granulosicoccaceae bacterium
CTCTTGGGGCCCCTGCGCTTCAGATAAACGCAAATGCCACAATAGAGTCACCCTGTCTATCAGTGAATTCTATATCTCTAGCGGTGGTCGCAACCGTATTGCTGAGACGTATCCATATCAGCCCGTCTCATTCATCTTCGAAGGTGTCGCTAGTGGCGAAAAAAGTATCGGCCGCCACGCCAGGACTTCAACCTTTTCCAGTTTAGCTGCATCTCATCGCCTGTTCAAAACTCGCGGCACCTTCGAACGGACCGATGTCCTGAGTAATCAGCTCATCATTCTCCAACACGGTTGCAAGTATACGGCTCCATCCGACATCCGCAGTGATCATCATCGTTTTATTGTTGCAAGTTTTAATGCCGCCGGAGATGAAGTCCTCACCAATACGATGGTTGCTGTAACCGCTACGACTGGCGATCTGTTGCAGTTCGCCGTCCCGATATGACCAAACTCTAAGAGTTTTAGCGAGATGGGGTCTGTCGACAAATGCAATGTCTAAATCACCATCATTGTTGAAGTCTGCTATCCCAACTGGCGCCAGCCATCTATTCGCAGTACCGATATATGGAGTTTCTGTTAATAATGTTAATCCACCATCGGTTAATTGATAAATGGCAATTTGAGCTCCGTAGTTCTGATGGCTGCGAATTGTGATTACCTCATCACCCGGCTGCTGATCGATATCTGCAAGCCGGGTTTGAATATCTTCGAACACATGAGGGCGTCCAAGCTCTACTGAGTAGGTGCAGCCGGCTGTTGATGTGACTCTGAGTATCGAAGGTTCAATAGCGTCGCCGAGTACCCCATGACGATAGCGCCCCGTGCCACCGTCGTACCACGCAGTAGCAATGCCAGTATCAGAACTACTTTGCGCGGCAGATTCGGGAAAGTCTGAGTCATCTGATTTCAGCGATTCGCAGGCTGAAACATGTGACGAAAAAAGAAAGATGGAAAGTACTGTACTGGCGGTGAGGAATTTGATCATACTGAGAGAAATATCGTGTTATCAGTTTATTGGGACGAAAGCCACTTAAATTGGTTCCCGGTGAAACAATACTGGCGTACAGCAATGACTGCAAGGTACCAAAAAGACAGAATGTCCAGGAGCTTGCGCGGCAGAACCTCTGCTAGTGCGAACGCGCCCTGCCGGTGCGCCAAAAGTGATATTAATTATCGATCATTTTCGGGACAACTGAACAACTATGCGCCTCAAATGATCGCTCGCCGGGGCGAATTCTCCTAGAGAGTTTTGAGGTTTCCAATGATCAAAATGAGCGTTCGCTCAATTCCAGGCATCTACCCTCGTTCATCAATAGAGCTTACCAACTGATCCAACGATCCAACGATCCAACGACCCAACGACCCAACAGTCGATGAGATATAGAAAGCTCTTCGCTGTTCGACGACTTGCTGTTTGGACTGTTTATATTTAAATTTTCGAACCTAATGCAGTTCGAAAATTAACTCAGGATCGGTATGCCTGGAAGCAACATTGTTGACATCTATGGCGATCTGATAATTTCAGGAATTTTTTTTGAACAGAACAATGCCTTCACTGGCAGCACTTCAAGGCATGCCCGGGTTTCTGGGGACTTGTTCCTCGACTAAGGAAAATATTCAATTGGTCGATAGCTCCCGGGCGTTTCTGCGGTGGTTTAAATGGTTTTCTACAATAGCGTTGCATCTGCTGTATTGATCACCACTCTGCTGTCAGCATGTGAGCATGGTGACATGTGACAATAGTGGCTCAGACACAGATGAAGAACTTTCATCGATTGAGGGCGTTTGGAACAACAGTGCGGAAATTGTTGACTCAAACGGTCAGCTTTACAGCGATGAGAATTTTCTTGTAGTTCGTGCGAATGGGACTATCACCGAATTCGACTTCCAGGGTGATGGAACGGGCAGTGGATTTAATTGCTATATATCAAGAAATGGTATGCGGGTAAAAGACTCCAGTGAAATGGCATTCTCTTTCAACAACAGGATAATTACATTTGATACGACCGGTGAAAACACAAAACTATTAGTAGGCACACCGCAGACCGGCACCCCGATTAGAAGTAAAAGCGTAGAAGAAATTTACAAGCTTCCGATCTCGGAACAGGATCTGACTCCTGCATGTACAGTTGCTCAGCTTCCTTATGCAGATACTGATATACCAACATGGCGCCCCGCAGTGTTCAATCAGCGTATACTACCACTGCACTACACCCAGGGAATAGATTGTCCTGCATTGACAGGGACCGCTGACGTCGGTGAACTGGCGGGAGTTTGGAACGTAACCACGATCACCGGACGCAATGATCCCACCAGCACAATCATCATAAAAAGCACCAGTTACGTTCACATCAGCCAGAGTGGCGAGGTAACGCACTACGATTTGGCCTATGAGGAAAACTTTAGCGACAATCAGTGTTACCGCGTTGAGACGGGCATGTCGTTACTCAGTGTCGTATCCGATTCACTAGTACAAGGAAAATACTATAAAGATAAAACCTGTGAACTAAGAGAAATTGATTTTAGTGTAGAACGCTTTAGTAACCTGCCCCGTACCAGTGACTTATTGCATATAAGCCAAGTTCTCTACGATTTAAACGGTATTGAGTATGCCACCCGTACAGCTAGATTTCCAGAAATGACGTTTCAGGACCTGAATGAACTAAGTTTATGTCAGTGAGTTAATTAAATTTATCTTCGGATACTCCAGGTTACTCTTCTCTGTAAATTAAAATGCAGTTTAAATTTGCAGGTAATTCACCGATGGAAGGCCGGATTCAATTTCTTGTTCTGTTTGTTTAATGTGCATGACCGCATCAGGTAGTGCTGTCCAGTCTGCACGGATGGGGAATTTTTCATTTGCTCAGCCTTCAGGCATTTGAAGGGTCAGGTCAGCTTTACAATCTCCAGATGAATTAGCATGCCACCCATCATTAAAAAGTAACTCGACGGGTCAGAGGAGAGTCACCCTGTCAATCC
>CAZNOB010000393.1:0-2953 GCA_964574535.1 uncultured Granulosicoccaceae bacterium
GGGACGCTGATTATTCCATCTTTCCGCGCGGGTAGTGTCAGCTCCGAATTGATTATCATGAATGTACTGGTCCGCAAATAGTTTTTAAGCGACCAGTGGGGTTGACTATCTTAAGGAACACCATCCCAACGGATCCGTATGAATAAGAATATATTTTCACCATTGCTCAAAGAGCCTGTCCTGATTGATCAGCTGTTTGATCCGATGTGGTAGCTCGGGGAAGCCATTGTTTCGACAATGAGCGCAACAGTGTTCTCGATATCTGTGGGTCGCTTAATGCTACTGACTCTATCGCTGATGCAGCTATGCGAAGCACTTCGGTATCCTTTGATGTAGTTGCCATCATCATTCGCGGGGAGTCTGCCAATACATCCAGTGCGCCGAAAACCTCCGGTCGCTGGAAGGTGCCAATCACTGATGATCCATGAACTTTTGGTTGGCTGGTCTGAACTTCTCCTGATACTACCAGCCACGCGGAGTCGGCATTGTCTCCCACTTCGTAGATGCATTTATTTGCGTCCAGTGTCACCAGTCTGCTGTGATCGGCAATATGGCGTTGATTCGCGTGGGATAATTCACCGAATAAAATTGAGTTTGAAATCAAATCTAACGGATCTGTCGTGAGTGTAGAGCTATCCTCTGCGGTCGACGGAGTGATTATCCGCGGGCCGTACGCCCCCTCCAGTACCAGAGGGCCTGCTTCAGTGAACGTATATACCTGCTCAAAATCCTGCGGGTTTTCAACTTCGTTGGATATCCAGATTATTGTGCATTCCGGAAGTAATTCACGAATGGAATGTCTGAGTGATTGTTTTTCCGCGGCGTCTACCAGCGATAGCGCATCATGAAAAATCAGCACGCTGGGTTTTTTCAGTAATGAACGGGCCAGAGCCAGGCGATGTTTTGCAATCAGTGGCAAGCGTGATCCGCTAATCCCTACTTGTGATTCTCCCAGCAACAGCAGTAGTGCATCATCAAGTTCAAGGTCTCGAATTACATTTTGAATGATTTCATCAACGACGCGGCTAGCTGCCGGGTGACTGGACGAAATACGGCCAAACAGAAGATTATCCTTTACTGTCAGGTTGGGGTGGTAGCTGAACTCACTGAAATGATTGACGGTGTTCTCAAGTTCACCGGGTAGATACTCCTGAAAGTCCCGGCGTGCCTGAACAACCCTTCCTTTCGCACGATCAGTCAGTTGCACAAACGTATGGCGCTCTGGTATCAGTCGCAGAAACAGCGATATCAGCAGGCATCGGTTTACCTCCGTCAATGCGGTACCGGATTTATACGCATCGAGGGTAGCCTTGATGCGCTCGACCATCCCGTCTGCAGATAAGTTGAAGTGTTCGAACTCCCTGTGCGACAGTGTATTGTTATCGTGCGCATTTAAAAGATGCCGTGCTAGTTTCAAGCCGACCAATGTTGCGCGTGCCGTTAACAATTGCTTGTCTATGATCTTACGAAGGTAGGGGTGTACCTCACAGTCGTCACTATTTAGTCGCCGATCGGTCGCCACTCCGAACAATATGTTTTCCAGAATACTGGCATGGGGATTAAATTCATCGGGATCAAAATATGCCACATAAGAGGCCTCTGGCAGTATCGCCAGCCGTCGGCGTATCTCTGCGCGCGCGGTCAACAGGCTGGTAGCAAGCTCCGGTTTTGTTTTCGGGTCAAACACTTCAGCTAATCTGCGCTCGGCAACTACCGGGCCTGCGCCGGTTGCATTGATTACCCGTTGTAGCCATTGCGCTGATCGCTCTCGGCTGCTCTCACCGGCTTGTCGGTAGTCCAGCCAGCCGTTATCAAGCGGTGCCCGGTTGCCAGCCGCGAAAGCTTCATTGAGTGCCCATTGATCAACCGTGTCACTCGTTTGATCGGGTTCATGCTGTAGCAAACCGTACTCAACATTCTCCGAGATAGTGCCAACAAACATGTGTGGATCATGGCCTTGTATTGCCATTCGTCGGCGCAGTATGGAATCTGGAATCTGCCCCATGATCTGGTCATCTATTTGTATCGTGCCGGACCACGGCTTTTCAATGCCGGCAAGCAGGTGTGCAAGTCGCGCTCTTCTAACCGCGAACTCACCAGTGATGGCGATGGTGGCACCCGCTGCAATATTCAGTGAGATACCAGAAAGAACAGCTGATCCGTTCTCATCCCGCCACGACACCGAGTCAAGCGTGAGCTTGCCTTTTAGTGCCACCGCTTCATCGACAGTTTCTACTTCATCTACGTCGACCAGCTGATCAGGATTAAACAACTCGACGATTTGCTGGTACTTTATTTTGCTGTCTTCATGCAGCTGATAGTAGTTAAGTAGCTCTCGCCATGGGTTGGTCAATTCTCTATAGGCTGCAATCGCTGCCACCAGTGCACCGATGGTGAGACTGCCCTTAATCACCAGGTAACCACCAAACAGATAAAACATAAAAGGGGTAATTTGACTGATGGTGTTATTGAGAAACTTCATAAAGTATTTCTTTTTAAAGATCTCCAGGCGAATTTCGAACAAATCTCCAAGGCGACGTGAGTAACCGGCCAGTGTGTACGGCTGGGTACCGTGCAGGCGAATTTCAGTTGAGCCTGCCACCGTTTCACCGATTTGCTCTGACAGCTTACGCACGTGGTGCACACGTTCCTTTCTAAGCTTGTTTACCTGCTGTTGCAGATTCGGAATCAGATAAGCCTGCACCGGGATCAGCGCTATGGAAATCAATCCCAGTAGCCAGTCCTGCATAAACATAAAAATAAGCACAGTGATCATCGTGCCGCCCTGAAACAGTGGCAACGCAATAGATTCACCAATGTACCCGCCCAGAGGCTCGGTTTCGGCAGTTACCGTGCTAATCAGCTCACCGGAGGATATTCGTGAGAAATATGGCAGCGGAAATCGCAGAATGTTTTGAATCAGTGTGTAGCGCAGGCGCCTGATCAGCCTTTC
>CAZNOB010000394.1:0-2939 GCA_964574535.1 uncultured Granulosicoccaceae bacterium
TTAACCAGCTGGCAAAAAGCCACCAACCATAATCGAATGATCGACTACCAGTCAGGTAAACGATCAGCAGATCCAGTCCAGCTCGCCTACTACGGCAGCTCGGCATTCCAGATCACCTCACCATCTGGCATGACCCTGATGATCGATCCCTGGCGCAATATACCCACCGGTAAATGGGACTGGTACTTTCACGATTTTCCTGAAACAGCGGTAGATATCGGCATTTCAACCCACGCACATTTCGATCACGACGCGCTGCACCGGCTCGACAGCAGCGTGAATCTTGATCGTCTGATCGGACGTTTCGAGTTTGCCGATCTCACCATCACCGGCATTGCCGATAAACACGCAACTGACGCCAGTGATGCCACCTACGATTTCCAGATAATCAACAGCTACTTCGGCGGGCAAACGGTTCTGCCGCCCGACAACAGCCGTAGCTGGGACAATTGCCTGATCAAGATCGAGACCGGTGGGTTGGCAATACTGCACTGGGGCGATAATCGCCACAATCCACCGGAAGATATCTGGGCCCGGATAGGGCATGTGGATATATTGCTGATCCCGGTAGATGACTCACGCCATGTTATGGGTGATGCCATGGTAGAGCAGATCATTGAGCGGCTTGCACCCAAAGTTGTTGTGCCCCACCACTACTACATCTGGAATGTCGTGCAGCGACAAAGCACCTTGCTGCCGGTGACTAACTGGCTAAAAACCCGACAACACGTTAGCCATCTTGAGAGTGCAGTGCAAAGCTACAGTCCTGACTCACTACCGGCACAAACCAGCATCGACCATTTCGGCGACCATGTGGCATTTGATGTTGATGCATGGCATCGGAACAACGGGATGGAATTAGGTTAACTCGCCAGGTAGGAATTGACTGAAGGCACTCCTAATACCTGCCACGCTAACATGACATCCCTGTCGGGGGTCTTCATTTTTGAACCCAAGAAGATCAAAAACAGAAACAAAAAGTCTTTTTGCGACTACTCGCCCTGCGGGTGCCTGCGGCATTTTTAGAGTGATCGCGCAAGTGGATAGCGCTTGCAGCCATCCATGGCTGACAGCGCTCTTTGCGCCATCCATGGCGCGCCGACCCACTTGCACGATCACTCTCAAAACTGATTAAACGCGGGTAGATCAAGAGCGAAAGATCAAGAGCAAACGCATTGCGTTTTTCATCTGTTTATCGTACCTACTGGACTGCCTTTGTATATTGACGGAAATATCTTGCCACTAAAAATCGGACACTGATGCAGTTGTAAGATGAAAGTCTGCGCGGCAGAGCTTCTGCTACCCGAACACGCCCTGACGGTGGGCCCAGAGTGATAATCATTATCAATCATTTTTTTACATATTTTCACTGAGTATTTGCAAAAGAAAAATTTGCTGTGAAAACAAATCTCTGCGCGATATGCTGGCATATCATGCAGGCACCTGCAAAAGAACCTGGCCACCGTACCTACAAGGTGAGTACAATCCCCACTGCCTGTAACTAATGGGCTGGTCGGGAAGTTCAGTAACAGACTTTTTACAGTGAAGGCCGACAGAGCAAGGCAGAAAAATGCAGGCACAGCGGCGCCTACGTTGAGTTTTTCTAACGCCGCTATGGCCACTGTCACGAGGAAAAGTGTTAACGATCATTCCAAACAGGCCACTCGTGTGCACATACGTTGCACGACTGGCTCTGTCCACCTCCGAACAACTGGAGACTCAATGCATATCGTCGTTTATGACTGCGTGACTGGCGACGCACTGACTGAAAAATATGGCGAGACCGGGCCACAGGTTATTGAATGGATCAAGAATCACCTACCGGAAGCCAGTTTTTCGTCCGTTCATGTCGCTGGTAACCAGACTCCGCCGACGCCGGAAAAGGTAGATGGCATTATCATCTCTGGTTCGGAAAAAGGTGTCTATGACAACACTCCCTGGATGCAACCGCTGCGAGAGAATTTAATGTTGATGCAGTCCGCAGGTGTCCCTATGTTCGGTATTTGTTTCGGACACCAGATCATGGCTGATGTTTTTGGCGGCAAGGCAGCGAAAGCTGACAAGGGCTTTATCACCGGTTCAAGGCAGTTTAATGATCGCGGAGCTAGCGTGAATGCCTACCTGGCACATCAGGATCAGGTAATCGACGTACCACCCGGCGCAGAGGTTATCGCGTCGGCTGCGCACTGCCCGGTGGCGGCATTATCTTACGATTTTCCTGCGATGTCAGTGCAGTTCCACCCAGAATACAATCGTGAATTTACCAGAGACCTGATTGATATGTTTGGCGCGGAATTAATGACACCAGAGCAAATACAAGCTGCTAGAGATAGCTTATCGGCAGAGCCTGAAGACGCCCTTTGGTGCACTGAAGTCGCAGAATTTTTCCGCTCTGCAAATTCGAGCCAGAAGCCTGCGAAGTAGAAGTCTGCGTAGCGAGAACGTGCCATGGCGAAAGCCCTTGTATTATTAAATAAGGATACGATCACTTGAGGCACTTAAGTTGTTCAGTTATCCCTAAAATGATCAATTATTCAAATCACATTTGGCGCGCCGTCAGGCGCGTTCGCAGTAGCAGAGGCTCTACCGCGCAGACTTTCATCTAACAAATGTAAATGTCTGATTATTAGTGATTAGATATCTTCGGTAACATACAACGCCGCCCAGCAAGTACGACAAAAAACGCAAAGCGTTTGCTTTTGCTCTTCGCTCTTGATCTTGATCTTGATCTACCCGCGTTTAATCAGTTTTGAGAGTGATCGTGCAAGTAGGTTGGCGCGCCATGGATGGCGCAAAAAGCGCTGTCAGCCAGGGATGGCTGCAAGCGCTATCCACTTGCACGATCACTCTCAACATGCCGCAGGCACCCGAAGGGCTGGTTAGTCGCACAAAGACTTTTTGCTTCCGTTTTTGGTCTTTTCAAAAATGAAGGCCCCCGG
>CAZNOB010000395.1:0-2930 GCA_964574535.1 uncultured Granulosicoccaceae bacterium
ATCAACCATGTAGTCGCAAATACGGATAGCGCCATAAGCTGATGAGAAATCGAACCAGCCTGCCGGTTGTGGCTCAAGGTATTTAAGCGGTGTGTGGAATGCCCAGACAAATGTCTTGAGATCCTCATTTTTTGCCAGCTTTTCAATGTTGTCGCCCTGAATTGCAAGCTCGGACGGCCCGAAGATCACGAAATCGTAAATATCAGAATCCTGATCTACCTGTGCGGTGTAGGTGGATTGCAGAGAATGCTCGATTTGACGACTCGCAAATTCAGTGGTTTCAAAAGGAATTTCAAGCTGTTCAAGACGTTTGGTCAGCGCCAGGTAGTTACGTGCCCAAAAATCAGAGGTATCTGCTGATGGATAAATCAATGCGATCTGCAAGGGCTTTTCCAGAGTTCCACTAAACGGCTTCGCTTTCTCAGCTGTAGCGTTTTGCAATGCCTCCAGTGCACCTTCACTATTGACTTCGTCGGGAAGCCAGTGATCACGGTCGGCAATACCATCCATTTCTTTCAGCGGCAGAGACTGTTGTGCAATAGCAGCACTTGATACTGCCAGTGTGCCCGCTAACAAATACGATAGTTTATGTTTCATGTTTTATTCCCTTTCGTTATGACAGTATGTGGTTGCTGCTACACAACCATGGATGCTGTTAGCCACTGGGTTTGGTTTCACCAGCGAAGAGCCATCCGATAACCAACAGCAGAACTAGTACAGCCAGAATTATGACCGCCAGTCGGTAAGTTTTTACAAGCCTGGGGTTTGAGAAAAAACCTGCCAGTCCAGCCCCTCCATCACGATCTTTCTTTTGCAACCAGGTATAGAGGGCGACAGAAAATATTATTACCGCACCGGATGCCACTGACTGCCAGAAAAATTCTATTCGCAATGTCACCAGCGCGTTAATCATCATGGATAACAACAACACGCCCGCCAGTGAACCCACTATGGATGCGCGGCCACCAAACAGAGAGGTGCCACCAACAACCACTGCAGCGATAACGTGTAGATTAAAGTAAGGCGCAGAGGTCGCCTGAATCGCATTGAGTTTGCCGGTCAGCATAATGCCCGAGAGAGCGGCCATCGTACCCATGAATACGTAGGCGTACACCCGATGTCGATCAACATCGATACCGGTCATGTCAGATGCTTCAGGGTTTGAACCAATGGCGATTGTATATCTGCCAAAGTGGGTTTTTGTTAATACCCAGTAGCCCATTGCCATCACAATCAGTCCAATCACTACCGGCGTAGGCAGGTATGGGAAGGTCTGACCGCGGCCAATTTCTGTGATTAAATCAGGGAAACGCGCCAGTACAAGTCCTTTAGCGATCACCAAAGCAATGCCGCGATACACCAGATCCATCGCCAGTGTTCCAATTAGATCGGGGACTTTTAAACGTGTAATGACCAAACCATTGATAAGCCCCATCAATGCACCCAGCCCCAGCGCTATTAGTGCTGCAACAGGCGCACTAAACCCGTATTGTTTTATCAGGAAAGCCATGCAAACACCGGACAACGCAGCCACAGAACCGATCGACAAGTCAATACCACGTTGAGTAATCACAAAAGTCATGGCCATGGCCATTGGCATATACAACGCTGCATCGAGCAGTATTTGATTCAGATTGGAGGCACGGAAATACCGTGCAGGCTCTACCGCAGCCATGAACAACAAGATGGCGATTATCATGGCCATCGGACCGATAAAACTAATATAAGGCTCTAGCTTTTGCCCAAAGGTTCGTTGTTCACGGGAGTCTTTATCAACGGCAGACATTACCCTTCTCCCGCGATGGTTTTGGTACCGACAATCATGCTAAGCACTTCTTCGTTATCCGTAGACGATGTATGAACAACCCCCACACAGCGACCTCTCCGTTGCACATGAATGCGATCAGAAATTTCAAACACATCATCAAGTGAATGGGAAATCACAATCACCGCTAGCCCCTGATCACGCAGTGACTTGATCAGTTGCAGTGTGCGGGCTGTTTCCTGCGGCCCTAATGCGGCGGTTGGCTCATCCATTACCAGCACACGCAGGTTTTCGTGGCGAACCGCCCGCGCTATAGCCACTGCCTGGCGCTGCCCGCCGGATAAACTCTCGGTAAGCACGTCCATACTTTTGAGTTGTACGCCCAGCCGGTCATTCAAGGTAGCAATGGCTTCCTTGCGCATACGTTTATTATCCAGCACCTTCACACCAAGAATATTTCGAGTCAGCTCGGAACCCAGAAACAGGTTTTCCGCCGGCGTCAGGTGATCCGCAATCGCAAGGTTTTGATAAACCGCATCAACTCCGGCTGCAATTGCATCGGAATGACTGGACATAGTGAAAACCTTCCCGTCCAGCTCTATTGTGCCTTCGGTCGGTTGATAGACACCAGTCAGTATTTTGATCAGAGTAGATTTACCCGCGCCGTTATCACCAACAATGGCCAGTACCTCACCGGCGTGCGCATCCAGGTCTACGTTATCAAGTGCCACCACACCGCCAAAACGTTTGGTAATGCCACGCATTCGCACGACGGACTGCGAAGAATTGTCTTGAGGGTTACTTGCTATCAACCGTTATCTCCCTGGTGATACTTGTTTGAAAGTGCAGCCACCCTGACCGGGTGACTGCAAACTGAAGATCTACTTTCCCCAGATTTTTCCGTAGGCTTCGCGATAACCGTTGTCCGGATCAAAAAACGGGCTGTCACCCATGGCTTTCGCGCCCTCCACATTCACGACCGCCGGGGCAGTCACATAGCCTGAACACTCTTCACCCTGAATTGCACGATTTAGCTCATCTACCAGTTGCCAGCCCTGCAGGTTGAGTGGTTCGGCAACAGTGATTGACTGATACTGACCTGTCTTTATGCGTTGAAACGCAGACTCTGACCCATCGCCCGCCGCTACCGCTTTAGGGGAACCAT
>CAZNOB010000396.1:0-2913 GCA_964574535.1 uncultured Granulosicoccaceae bacterium
CCGTATCCATCGCCGTCTGTATCAATACAGACATTGGAAGATTGAGAGGAAGCCGAGTTGCTGAAAGTTAAGCTGATCGCCAGAGAGAGGAGAAAAGCTGTGAGGCAAAAGGTATTACGCCGAGAATGATATTTCATTAAAATAGATACGTTATAAATCGGTTACTAAATTTCGTGTATAGCTACTCATCCTTGAGAAGCCCATGTTATAGGCTAGTCTGAATGGGAGAAATCAACAATGGCGGAATTCCGCCATTCTATAAGGTTTGGGAAGATCTGGCTCAAGTTAACAATGTGCCGCATTCGAATCTGAGTAGATATTTGCCTCAAGGCCTAATCAAACCCAAAACAAACGCCTTATAAACTGCCTGCTCAAGATTCCCTGCTTTAAGCTTCCTACGACAGCTTAGAGAATGTTTTTCTAATGTGTGCGGTGAACGTTTCCACTTACCAGCTATTTGCTTTTGTGAGTACCCGCCGGCAAGCATTGTCAGAAACTCTAGCTCACGTGGCGACAAGCAAAGAAAATCAGTGGCATGGAGAGACCGCATACTGAAATCTAATGCGTGGCAAAGATCTAAAACCTCCGTACGATGAAGGCTCCAGTAGGAATCAAATTCCTTTTTAGAAATTGGGAGCATGCAAAGCCCTACACCAGACATAACAGGCGTGCTACAAAACGGTTGAAGCTGAACAGTGACTCCTACCCCCATGCCCAGCTCGTCTTCAAGCATCGACTGCTCTAACTGCGCTGGTGTAGCAATATCCCAAAACGCCTGGTCGTGCCAAAGTACATCGGCAGACTCGTTTGCTATTAACTCTGCTGACAAATCAATATCAATTAAATTGTCTGCGCCAAGGGCATCGATCCACTTTGGATTATGATTAGTTCTGAAGTTACATGCGTTGGTCATGCCTTGGCGTTCAATCTCGAGCTTTGAGGTCACAAAACCATAAAACAGGCTATTTACCCCTAAACTATCCAACTTAGTCAGGCAAGATTGCCAGCAGCTATCAACGTTGAGATTTTCTCTACTGTCTAACAATTCCAGAGCACTGCGAGTGATACACGTTCTTTCTGATTCCGGGTTTTGTTCTTTCATAATGCTGGTTATTCTAGTGGGTTAGACTAATAAAAAGGCAGCTATTTACCACTTATCACCATAGGTTATTCGGAGACTTTAGAATTATTTCTCAATCGAAAGATCAACGCGAGAGGAACTGCTACTTCTGTTGACTGTAAATAACAAAAACAAAATAAACACCAAAACGGCTGATATAACCATTCCATGAGGTTCATAGATATGCATAGCAGTTCCATGCAAAATTGGTCCAACGAGTGAACCAGTGGCATAAAGAATACCAAATATAGCATTCGCATAGATCAATTCAGACTGAGGGAAATGATCCCCAATCAAAGCAAGACTTATTGAATACAAACCGACAATGCACCCACCAAGAATAAACAAAACCGAGAAAAACGCAGTCTTATCCTCGATTAAAAAAGGCACCATAAACATGCTAAACATGCCAACAATCACACAGCCATAAATTACCGGTAATCGACCAACTTTGTCAGAGATCAGACCCAGGGGGAGAGCCAATAGAATATTTCCTACTGCGAACGCCGTTAAAGTGTAAGCTGCGCTTGCTTCATCAAACCCGACTTTCAGCGCATATATTGGCATTAGGTAAGCAGGAATACTTTCAAGCAAGCCGTATACAAGTACACCAGTGGCTGCTACCGGCACCAAGAGAAATAGATCTCTTATTTTGGTGGATGAAGAAAATGACTCAAAGCTCGGCTGTAGTTCTGCGTGTTTCTTAAATCCTGAACCGAACAAGCAGACCGCACTCACCATTAAGCATAGAAAAATGAAAGCATAAGGCGGCAGAGTATCAATAGCAAATATTGGTTGGATCACACTCCCCAAGACTATCCCACATAGAAAACACGTTATGTATATGCCTAATATCTTACCGCGCTCCTCTTTTGATACCATAGAGTTCAAGTGATATTCAATTGTTCGGAAAAACATCCCCAGACCACCTCCGAACAAGAAGCGACAAAATAACCAAAAAATAAAATTATTAACAAATGCAAAGCCCGCCAATCCGACAATTGAAATTACCAAAAATGCGATCATCAAAGATCTAGTTCCGTAGTGGATGTGCAGGCGCGGAATTAGCAACGATGCAACTATCCAACCCAGAGCTGGCATGGCCGCATTTAGGCCTATTAACGCACTTGAAAAACCCTTGGCCTCAAGAGAAATAGCAAGAAGTGGAAAAGATACTCCATAGCCAGTTGTTGCCGCAAATACGACAAACATCAATACTGCAATGGTTCTGTGACTACTCACCTTCGGAAATCTCTATTAGTAAATTAGATTTACATCTTCATTTTCTATTCCGGGTAGTTCATTACCGAGTTTAGAAAGCAAGTGAATTATACCTAACGATTATCTTCCGAAAGCCCTTTATTTGAATTCTGCATTGTTCTTCAAAAGATAAAGAAATATTTTAACTATTTTGGGTCGAGCAAAGACAACTCAGCAGGTTAGTTCGACAGAGCACAACAATAGCTGATCACCTACGAACGACCAACAACGACAAAACGTAGTTACGACAAACTAAAACTCCGGGACGATGATAGATTTTACTCTAGGTACCCTGCTTATACTTGCGGAACTGTTTAGTATTTCAAAAATATCCAAACGTTTTACCACATGCACCACCCTTCGGGCCTGTTTTGCAGTTCAAAATCGTTCCAGACAGATTTTTTTAGTAGATAATCCTATGTTATAAATACAAAAAAGCCCGCTACAAAAGTAGTGGGCTTTTCGTTGTAATACCCCTGCTATGACCTACTTTATTCCGGGCATCCTGCCCTACACCCTTCGGGCCTGCTGCG
>CAZNOB010000397.1:0-2866 GCA_964574535.1 uncultured Granulosicoccaceae bacterium
ATTGCTGTTTTCCCTGCCAGACGCATAAGTTAATTACTCGCGAAGTTATTGTTTAAAGAAAGCCCTGGAGCCCGTGCGATCGAACATTCTGCCATTATGGCGTAGCAGACGCCTGCGCGGCAGACCTCTGCGACTGCGACGCGCACCGCGCGGTGCGTATTATCGATTACTTTTGCAAGATTAGAATAATTATGCGCCTCTAATGATCGTACCATCATTTAATGAGGCAAGCGCCCGCGCCATGGCATGTTCTCGCTACGCTGAATTGTTTGAGTAAAACCGCGCTGTTAGTCAGAGCACATTCTTTTATCTAATCGCCGGGGCGAATTTTCCTAACCATGAAAAGCTGCGACCGTTTTTAGTACAGAAAAACCATACAGGGCTTCAAAGCCTTTTTCACGACCATGACCAGATTTACCAATGCCGCCAAACGGTAACTCGACTCCACCACCCGCCCCGTAATTATTGATAAATATCTGACCGGCTTTCAACGCACGTGCCATACGCATCTGACGCCCGCCATCTTTGGTCCAGATTGATGCAACAAGTCCGTATTCAGTGCTATTGGCAATATCAACAGACTGTTGTTCATCATCAAAGGGAATCACTACCTGTACCGGACCAAATATTTCATCTTGTGCCAATGAATGATCTGCTGGAACGTCGGTGAACAGAGCGGGCGCTACATAGTGCCCGGCTTTCGGTGCATGATCGACAACGCGGCCGCGTGCTGGTGGTTTAAGATCAACCGCCTTGTCCAGAAAACCTTCGACAATATCTTTTTGTCTCTGTGAAATCAGCGGACCGATATCCAGATCTTCCGCTGCCGGCCCTACTCGCATTTCGGTATAGCGTTGTGTCAGGCGATCAACTACTTCATCGTAGACGCCGCGCTGAACCAGTAGTCGCGAAGATGCCGAACAGGTTTGCCCGGCGTTTTGAATTCCCGCCTTCACAAGAAAGGGCATGGCGGCGTCGATATCAGAATCGTCGAAAACTATCTGCGGAGACTTTCCACCGAGCTCAAGGGTAACCGGTACAATATTTTTTGCCGCACTGGCCTGAACGATGCCACCGACCGACACCGAGCCGGTGAAGGAAATATGGTTGACCCCCGCATGTGATGCGAGTGCTGCCCCCGCTTCCTCGCCCAGACCCGGCACCACATTCAGCGCGCCTGCCGGTAGTCCGGCTTGTTGAGCGAGTTCGGCAAACATGAGCGCTGTCAGGCAAGCTTCCTCAGCGGGTTTCAGAACGCAGGCATTTCCCATGGTAAGAGCGGCGCCAACAGATCGACCGATGATTTGCATGGGATAATTCCACGGCACAATATGACCGGTTACCCCGTGAGGCTCACGCAGGGTATACACGGTATAGCCATCAAGGTAAGGCAAAGTTTCTCCATGGAGCTTATCTGCTGCCCCGGCGTAATACTCCATGTAACGCGCGAGTGCTATCGCATCGGCCCGGGATTGCGACAGCGGTTTCCCCACATCTGCTGATTCCAGTGCCGCCAGTTGATCTGTATGCTGCAGAACAAGAGCACCCAGTTTAGCGAGTATTCGCCCACGCTCTACGGCAGTGGTTTTCCCCCAGGGTCCGTCAATCGCTTTTCGGGCGGCGGCGACTGCCAGATCAATATCGGCATGACTGCCATGTGCTATCTGGCAAACAGGCTCTCCGGTGGAGGGATTTTCAAGTGTGATCAGAGCAGATTCCTGACCCGCTTGCCATTGACCACCAATGAAACAATGCGTGGTGTTAAAGGGCAGAGATTGAATTTCGTTCAATGGAAGTTCCATGGTGACTGGCTGCAATCTCCATTATTCATGATTGACGGGAGTACGCCAAGCGACAGCAAATAAACAAGCCCTCTGTGAATAAGCGTATACTGCACCGCTGATCGCTGCCATCGTAAAGCGGATTCAAGACCCAAAACTTTCATCCTATCCACTGATCACAGGTCCTTGCACTGCCGATGCAACTGTCAACTATTGCGACAAACTTTCTGATTCCTCTGCTGTTTGTTTTTTTGTGGAGCACGGGATTCATCGGCGCCAAGTACGGACTTCCGTATGCAGAACCCTTTACATTCCTGTTTGTTCGCATGGTAATCGCCTCTGCACTGCTGTACCTCATCACCTTGCACACGCGTGTACCATGGCCTACCCGCATAAGCGACTATGGTCATATGGCGATCGTCGGCATGCTGATCCATGGCATTTATTTAGGCGGTGTATTTTTCGCGATTTCTCGAGGCATGGATGCTGGTATCAGTGCATTGATTGTGAGCCTGCAACCGCTGGTAACCGTCGCATTAGCTGCCGTTTTTTTGAGTGAGCCACTTAATCGATTTAAGATTCCTGGTGTAGTAATTGGTCTGGTTG
This sequence comes from uncultured Granulosicoccaceae bacterium, assembly GCA_964574535.1. GTDB lineage: Bacteria > Pseudomonadota > Gammaproteobacteria > Granulosicoccales > Granulosicoccaceae. The sequence continues at coordinate 2,388 of CAZNOB010000397.1, forward strand.
GAGTTGTTATGGTCATCACGGCACGAGGCATTGGCAGTGAGAAAATACTGCCTGTCGGATTGGTTTCGTGCAGTCTGTCATTGTTCGGCATTGCCATCGGCACTATTTACCAGAAGAAGTTTTGTCATAATTTTAGCCTGCTGCCGGCAGTATGCGTGCAGTATGTTGCCGCGGCGTTTCTGTTGCTCCCGGGTGCCTACTATTTAGAAACCATGCAAATCGAGTGGAATGGACACTTTATTTTTGCGCTGGCATGGCTTGTACTGGTACTTTCTCTCGGCGCAGTCATTCTACTAATGCAACTTATCCAGCGCGGAAATGCCAGTCAGGTGGCGAGTCTTTTTTATCTGGTACCACCGTTTACTGCAGTAGAAGCATGGTTACTATTCAATGAACAGCTCAGTAAAATCGCCGTGCTTGGTATTGCTTTGTGCGTGATCGGGGTTGCACTGGTTGTTCGATCAAGGCGCGTGTAACGA
>CAZNOB010000398.1:0-2829 GCA_964574535.1 uncultured Granulosicoccaceae bacterium
GACGGTGGCGACGGTGGCGACGGTGGCGACGGTGGCGACGGTGGCGACGGTGGCGACGGCGGTGGAAGCGGAGATGGCAGCGATGGTGGTGATTCCGGTGATTCCGGCGATTCTGGTGGTACAGATAATAACGAAACTGCCGCCAGCCTGAACTTCCTGCTAATAATCACCGACGACCAGGGGCTGGACGCTTCAGCTCAATACTCGTTCAGTAATGATTTGCCGAGCACCCCTAACATTGATCAATTGGCCAGTACGGGCATTGTCTTCGATAATATGTGGGCGACACCTTCGTGTACCACCACACGTGGCTCATTGTTAACCGGCCTGCACGGTGTCAACAGCGGCGTAGATACAACGCCATCATTGCTCGATACCAACACGGCCACGGTGCAAAGCTACCTGGGAATGAATGGTTATCAAAGTTCTGTTTTCGGCAAGTGGCATGTGTCTGGTGGCAATGGTTCAAATAATCCTTTGCATCCCAATCAGTCCGGAGTCGATCATTACGCCGGAAATCTGGCCGGAACGCTGGATGACTATTCCAACTGGGACTTAACGATCAATGGTGTAGCTGAGACTTCCACCACCTATCACACCACGGCGGTGACAGATATGGCTATCGAATGGATCGACCAGCAGCAGGGGCCCTGGTTTACCTGGGTTGCCTATGTTGCGCCTCACTCGCCGTTTCATCTGCCACCCTCAGAGCTGCACAATCGCTCACTATCGGGCACTGAGGAAGATATCGCAAACAATCCAAGGGACTATTATCTGGCGGCGATTGAAGCAATGGATACTGAAATAGGTCGGCTGATTGATTCTATTGATCCGGAGCAGAGAGATAATACGGTGATAATGGTGCTTGGCGATAACGGTACACCGTCCGCCATCATCGATACTAACGCATTCCCCCGTGCTCACGGTAAAGGCTCGCTGTACGAGGGCGGCACGCGGGTACCGTTTGTGGTCTCCGGCGCACCAGTGGGAGCGGGTAATGTCAGGGAAAGTGCGCTGGTCAATACGGTTGATCTGATGCCAACTCTGAGTGAACTGGCCGGTGTTGCTATTCCTTCAGGCATTGACGGGGTCAGCTTTGCGTCTGTGTTATCCGTCGACGGAATTGCCGCTGATGGTGGTTCAACACGTCAGTTTAACTACAGTGAGTTTATCGGCGACAGAGTAACTGGCTGGACAGTTCGCGATGCGGAATTCAAGCTGATCGAACTGGCTGATGGTACGCGCGAGTTTTACGATCTGCGCAGCGACATTAAGGAAGAGTCAAATATTATTGGTCAGGCTCAACATGCCGAGCGCATCGCTACGTTTGATGCGTTCGCCGCGCAAGTGCGAAGTGGCGAGTCCACCAACACCCCGGTAGATGGTGAAGCAACCGACATTACCAGGCAAATACTGCAGAATACCAGTGCGAACTGTGCCGATTACGCAGCGAGTTATCAGTCCAGTGTTCTCGATGTGAATAACAACTCGGCCTTCAATGGCAGTTTGCAGATTCAGGTGGCGGACGGCATCTGTACTTTTGCAACCAACGCCATACCGAATCACGATTTTAATGATGGCGCTAACGGATTTGCCACAGATGTAGCCGAGCAGAATGTTCAGTACACCATCTCGGCTAATCCTGCGGTTGCTGCTGCCAGCACGCCGCTATCGCTGACAATGGATAACGCAATTTTGCTGAATGGTGTAAAGGTAGACATACTGGCTGCCGCATGCTTTGGAGTAGGTGATGAGCGTACCGGTTGCGGAGATCCCGAGCAGCCGTGGAGATTTGATCCAATGTTCAGTGCAAACGGTTTTCGCGTTGACAGCCACAATGCACATACGCAGCCCGATGGTACGTATCATTATCACGGTGTACCTAATGCACTGTTTGAAAGCAATCAGGCAATAGAGTCGCCGCTGGTGGGTTTTGCCGCCGACGGTTTTCCAATTTACGGCAGTTACTTTGTCGATGGAGGAGCGATCAGAAAAGCGCGATCAGGCTTTCGACTTAAAACAGACCCCCGAGCCGATGGCGCTGGAAATCCTGGCGGAATACCAGATGGAACCTACCGCGATGACTATGAATATGTTGAGGGGCTTGGTGACCTGGACGAGTGTAACGGTATGACTGTGAATGGCGCATACGGTTACTACATGATCGATGAGTTTCCGTATGTTCTAAGTTGCTTCAGGGGTACACCGGACGATTCCTTTTTTAAGTAACGGCGATTGGCTGTTCAGGAATGAACTACTGTGGCAGCGATATTTGGCCGGCTACTTCGATCGATTTCGTTGAAATGAGAGTTACCATTCGCATCATCGATCAAAAACTCTGTCTCGGTATATCACTACCACATGACGACATCCATTCCCGGCAGTCACCTGACGGAAATCAAGTGTATTTTTCGCCGGGCGACAAGAACTTGCGTCATCTTCCTCAATGTTAGGTATACTGGCGGCGGTGGAAGCCACGGTTGCATCAATTTTCGTGGGTTTTTGTAGCTCTTTGGGAGCCAAATCTGCAAAAATACCCAATTGATTGATGTGAAGTGTTGATTTTCAACATTTTAACCCTATGTTTTGTGTGGGCAGGGAGCAATTCTTACCCGTAATCATCTTTTGTGGGGCTTGGTTTTCAAGAATCTGGTTCCTCGAATAGTGAAGCAAACTGCTTTTGTCATGGTGATAGCAAAAGCGGCATTTAATTCTCACCATATTAATAGAGTGTGATATGAGTAAAGGTACAGTTAAGTGGTTCAGCGCTGAGAAAGGCTTTGGATTCATTACACCGGAAGATGGCGGCAAAGATTTGTTTGTTCATCA
>CAZNOB010000399.1:0-2822 GCA_964574535.1 uncultured Granulosicoccaceae bacterium
CACTATTGACATGGACGCCGAGTCCTCATAAAAAAGGCAGGCTAATCAAAATGTAGTTCAAAGCCATTGTTGATTATAAAAGGCGCGCGAAAGTCTTCAGCGAGAAAGTAATATATATTCTGTTCTTCATCATGGGCAATATTGAAACAACCATATTTCTCTTCTGCCCATAAGCCCGTCCAGCTTGAGCAGTACTGGTCGTTTTCAATTTTGTAGCGTGCTTCTGATGGCTTCTCATCGTCACTCTTAATCCATAGCGTAAGTCCGGACTCAGAGAAATACTGGCGAGTCTCTACACCAAAATGAATGCCTTTTATTGTCGATCCGCTGAGAAGCGCTGATATCTGCTCACTGTTCAGTTGTTTCTCTGCGGCAAAAAGTGGTGTGCAAAGCAGTAGTGTGGTTAGTGGCAATGTTAGTCTTTTCATTTTTTCATTCCTCATTGTCAGTCGCGCTATCAGAATACTACTGGGAAGAGACCAGACTCGGCGCAAAGAAGTTCATCCCGGAGACACTTAAATGCAACCGTTACATAGTCACCGATCCGTATTCCCCAGCACACTTTGTTAAATTATCCAGGAGCCTCCTGCGCCAGGCAAGCAACAGACGGAATTATAACAGAGGCTATGTCCTTGCATGTAGTTGTCCAGGGGCCCCGTCCCGGTGTAGGGTGCGCTGTCGCTCAGCTAGCAGGACATCCTGCCGGGTCCTTCATTTCTGAAAAGAAGACCAAAAACGACATGCCTTCAGGCGGAGTCACTTTTCAAACGACGAAAAAGTAACCAAAAGTCGTCTTGCGACAATTTAGCCCTTCGGGTGTCTACGGCATTTTGAGAGTGATCGTGCAAGTGGATAGCGCTTAGCCATCCATGGCGCGTCGACCCACTTCCACGATCACTCTCAAAATTAATTAAAGGCGCGTAGATCAAGAGCAAGAGCCAGGTTATTTCCCGGCACTGATCTTGTGAATTGAACCCTGCTAAGATCTCTTGCGGATAGCAGGCCCAAACCGCTATCCGCATGTACAATGGCTACGAAACAGCTTCAGCAAACAATGGCTCAATAGCGGAAGCAGAAGTTTGCGCAATTACTCTGCCTATTTCTTTTCCACCTTTGAACATTACGAGCGTCGATCGCCGTTTGATGCTGAGTTCAGATACAATTTCCGAGTCACGATGCTGGTCCCAGTCGACTCGAAACATTGTTACTGCTTTATAAGCAGGGTTGTTATCTATTAGCGCACGCACGGTGCGCTCTTGAGCTCTGCAGGTTCCTCACCACGTAGCGGAAAAATCCAGCAAAAATGGCTGACCGCTGGAGAGAGCGCTCTCATACGCGTCGCGAGAATAGTCGACCATAAGTGTATCCTCTGCAGAGAATGCACTGGAGATGCCTATCATAAATGGAATTACCAAAAACTGCCTTCTTTTCATCAGTCCGAAACCTTTTAGTTGTTCAAATAAAATTAACAACGGCACACAGAAACAAAGATCGATTGTGGCCGTTGTGAGAGTCTAGCGTTAAGAACATACATCATCCTCAGCTATAGAATATGTGACTTAGTCACTGAGATAGCGGATTCCAGCGACTGTATAGCAACTACATTTGTATTCTTTTATGGCTGTGCGCGTTTCCGGAATCAGAGTTATCGATCAGGCAGTTACACCAGCAGTTCACGAAAGCAAAGGAATTGACTGCCCACTACGAGGCCCAGTGGCTTGACCGCAAGGAGTATGCAGAAAAGCACCTGAGGAGGGAACGGTATTTAAAATCGTACTGACAAATCCTGTAGCCACACAGGCATAATATCAAGCAGCCATCCGTCTATTGAATGATTCCAGCCAAGCGTCAAACCAATACCCACTAGAATCATCATGATGCCCATAATTGGTTTTGCCCATGGCATTAGTTTGATCATCCGATTTTTACGTTTGGTGAGTAACTCCTTGGTTCCATAAGACAGAGACAGTAGTACAACAGAGACCCCTAGGCCAAAAAAAAGCATCGTGAACGTAGCTTGAAGCAACCCACTACCACTGGCGGCCAATCCTATTGCACCACCTAAAGTCGGTCCGATGCAGGGAGACCAGACTGCGCCAAGCAAGACGCCAATGAAGAATTGCCCACCGAGACCATCAGTGTCAGTTTTGTATATTTTTGCATTTGCACCAGAGGCCAACGGCGCAATGACACTCGACAGTGTCTCCTGAGCCCGTGGAAGGAGCAAAATAATACCAAATGCAATCATGACAAAGGCCGCGATTCGGTTGATAAGAATTTCGTCAATTCCTATCAAATGTCCGAAAGCCGCGACAAGTACCCCAATCAGGGAAAACGATACAGTCAACCCCAGTGCCATCATAACCGGGCCTAGTCGATGGCTTTGCAGTGCGCCGGCGATGATAACTGGCAGCAATGGCAGCACACACGGATTAATCAGGGTTAACATGCCAGCCAGAAAGGCCCAAAAATAAGTCATTTATTAGCCAACTTGATGAAAGGTTGTTCGATTTTCGTTCACTTGCTAACTTCTACGTTACTGGCTCGGTGCCAATAAATTTGCATTCTCTATCGACTTGCAGGCACTGATATCATCGGCAAATAACCACTGTTTTTCACCAGCTTCTGCATAAATGAGAAACAACTGGTCGTTAAATATCTTCCATACTTTCCCCTTCATATTCAGAAAATCTTCGCGAATGTGTATTTCTCCATGCCGTGATTTACTGACAGACTATATGGCGATTGCATAGTTTATGGTCAGTAACACTGAACAGACCAGTAACTATCTGGAAGACGATATAGGTCACTCATCGATTGAC
>CAZNOB010000400.1:0-2806 GCA_964574535.1 uncultured Granulosicoccaceae bacterium
GTCGGTGAAAGATCGCGTGCAGTCAGAGGTTCGCAGTAGCGCTTGTTTCTGGATGGGCACTAGTTAACTCTGGTGTTGCATATAGTTTCGAGTTCAGCGCGTTAGATGCTGCTATAGCAGCAGTGCAGCAGTTCCGGGTCGGAATTTGATGCCACACCAAGGTTAAAGCTATCAGTGTGAATGGATATCGATGGCGGTTATAAGACATGTTGACAGGGTTGTTAAGGAAAAAAATGTTTCATGTACGACGGACGCAACCAGATGATGTTCCACAAATGCTTCAAGAGTATCGTAAATACCTGGATACCGGTATTTCGGAGGATCGAATAAGGTTTCTGGTCAGCAATTTTCCCTCATACTGCATAATCCATGAGAGCGGTAATATTATTGGGTTCACCTATTGCGGACGCAGTACCCCGGATATTCTTGAATTATGTAATATCTTTGTGGCGCAATCCTACCAATGTATGGGGCTTGGCACGGAGTTATTGAAGCGCACGCTATTGGGCGCAAAGGAGGCAGGATATTTGGCTGTTATTTTATCAAATAGCCGCCTTTATCATACAAAAACAAAGAAGCCAGACCCGACAAACTTCTATCTGAGACTAGGATTCTCGGAAGTGTTTTCTACCACAGGTTCGAAAATATTTGCAGCGCATTTGTATGAAATAGAATCAATCAATTCGTCACTAGGTAAAGCTTATGATTGCCTGATCGAAGCTTAAGTGCCGAAACGTAGGCCTTGTGATAATCGTTTAATTTGACCAGACTTCCGTCTGCCGATAAAACTGTGACCATGCAAACCAGAATGCCTGATGACTCACCAAAGGCGCTCCTTGCACATCAACAGCTTTTATCCCTCCGGCATCCAGCACCAGTTTTATATTTTCAAAGCTTATCTCTTGTCCCGCTTGCAACGCAAGAAAAGCGGCACCTCGTGGAAAGGCCACGGGAACGCCCGACGCTGTGATTACACCAACAATATCAGTACTGACTGGTAGCCTGGGATCTACATTCCCGACCGGAAAAACAGGACCGTCTGCATCGCGCGTATTCCGCAGATTGAAATCCTTGCCCAAATGCAAGGCCTCCGCTAATACCGTCGTGTCGGGATAGGTTGCCTTCCAGTTTCCCCAATCGGTCGTAATCACGGTTGTTGGCTGGAGTTTCAAATTGATATCCGCCAGTGGTCCGGTAACGGCTTTACCGAGAAATGTATCGAAGATAGAGTTGGTGCGGATGTCATACATCACCTTGTTTGAGCGGATCAGCAACCCCGAGGTTCGCAGGATCGGGCGTTCAACACCGTCAGGCATACGGTCGGTAAAGTAAGCCTGCGCCGCACCACAGAGCGTACAGTAAGGAATACCCAGTTGACGTCCGCCCAGAGTGTCATTCACCATTTCCCGTACCTCCATGATGCGGCGCGGGTACGCACGGTATTCTCCATTGACCGCGATACCGAACACAACATCGTCATCGTGAAGCCAGCTGGCCTCTTCTGCAGAGGTCACCTCCGGGTTGTCTACCGCTGGAATACAGATGCACGGTAAATCAGTCGCCCCGTATGGACGCGCATCAATCGGCACGCCACCCCATGAGACCATACGCCAGTCAATCTCCCCATCGACAAACAGCGCGTCCCATCCATCGACAGCTTTTGTATAGATTGCCCGCTTGGCGGTGAGGTAATCCGGGTAGGCTGGAATATCCCAGGCAATCAGATGATCGGTGATCTCGATCCAGCGGTTTTCGGTTTCCTCATCAAACTCTATCCCCAGTAACTTTGCCCCTGCATCAGCCAGTTCATCGTATAGCGCGCGTTGCCAGGTAAAACGCAGCAGATCGCTGATGAGCCAGACAACACGCGGATCCTGCGCGGCGACCAGTGTTGCCAACGCTTTCGAATCAGGCTGTCCCCAACTTGACCGTGAGGCAGACCCGACCGGTGCGACCGTGCCGACAAACGCGGTTTGAACCGCTTCTGATAAAGATTTTGACAAACGGCCCGCAGGAATTGCCGGAGGCCTGCCGAACTTCTCGATAACATAATCAGGCACATTATCGAGCTGTATCGTGTGTTTGTCAGCCATTAAAGGAGCGGCCCAAAGAATGCCTGTCACAAACAACAAGTACCAGGATAGAGGTGGGAGCATTACTTTACCTCTGTTAGTTTTATTTTAAACAGATGTCTTCCCAACATATAAAAACTTGATTTTGTATTTTAGCACTCACACTTGCATGAATAGAAATACTCAGTTCCGACTGTGCCTGAATATACTCTACAGCCTGATCACATTGATTTTTGTCTTTAAACGATATTGTGTAAAAATATTCATGATCTCATTCTTTGTCCGTATCCATCACGGGGTGTTTATTTCGACGACCAATCGGAGAAGCTGATTCAATTAATCCAAACTTTCGCATGTGTTCTAGAAAAACATTATTTGATTCTTGAAATTCGCCAATACTTACCTCATTCGCTAAATCAAAACAGCTAAGCATATGAAACATTGATATTGCTCCGAATACGTATGGCAATCAGGCTCGTGCAAGTAGAATGTAATTTTGTCTTTCTACTTTATACACAGATGCGGTCAGCGTGGAATTTATTGCATGCAAGTGCTTGCTAAATGCGTTTTCTCTAAACCTAAGCCCCATGCGTGTATTGTGGTAAATTATCTTCAATTTCAAACCATGATACCTTGGATGAAACAAACTGATGATATTCTACATTTATTTTTGTATTCGTATTGATTAGCCCTGCAGTCAAATATATCGTATTTTTCTCATCATAGTCGATAGA
>CAZNOB010000401.1:0-2787 GCA_964574535.1 uncultured Granulosicoccaceae bacterium
AGTTTTGAGAGTGATCGTGCAAGTGGGTCGGCGCGCCAGGGATGGCGCAAAGAGCGCTGTCAGCCAGGGATGGCTGTTTGCGCGGCCCACTTGTACGATCACTCTCAAAATGCCGCAGGCACCCGAAGGGCTGAGTGGCCGCAAAAAGACTTTTTGCTTCCGTTTTTGGTCTTTTCAAAAATGAAGGCCCCCGGCAGGGGTGTCTTGTTTGCGCGGCCCACTTGCACAGTCACTCTCAAAATGCCGCAGGCACCCGAAGGGCTGAATGGTCGCAACACGACTTTTGGTTACTTTTTCGTCGTTTGAAAAGTGACTCCGCCTGAAGGGCATACCGCTTTTGGCCTTTTCAAAAATAAAGCCCCCTGCAAGACATACCATTAACATATCGCCCCATCCTCACGAAGCTGTTTAATCTCAAGCATGCTATAACCAAATTTTTTAAGTAACTCATCTGTATGGGCCCCCGGCGCCTGCACCGGAAGCGGCGGTGGTGATGGCGTGTGACTGAAACGCGGCGCGGGTGAAGATTGCAATACACCATCGGGTTGACTAAAAACTCCGCGCGCCTGATTATGATGATGCGACGCCACCTCACTGAAATCCAGCACCGGGGTCACACAAGCATCGCTGTCGGTAAAAATGGCATCCCACTGATCGCGGGTTTTAGTTTTAAACAACGCAGCATAACGTTTGCGCATTTCCGGCCACCTGGAATGATCATTTTGGTCAGCCAACTCTGACTCAGGTAGTCCCGCCAGTTCAACAAACTGCTTAAAGAACTGAGGTTCGATAGCACCGACAGCCATATATTTATGATCAAGGGTTTCATAACAGCGGTAATAAGGCGCACCCCCGTCAAGCATATTATTCTCGCGATTATTGTTCCAGTGATTTTGCGCAATCATCGTATGGATCAGACCCATCATCGCAGGAACACCATCAACCATCGCAGCATCAATCACCTGCCCACGCCCTGACTGGCCTCGTTCAAACAGTGCTGATAGCACACCGGTGATTAAAAACATAGCACCCCCACCGTAGTCTGCAGCTAAATTCAAAGGCGGCACTGGCGGTTCACCATTGCGACCGATCGCATGCAATGCCCCCGTAATTGCCAAGTAATTAATATCATGCCCGGCACGTTGCGATAACGGTCCCTGCTGGCCCCAACCCGTCATCCGCCCAAGAATTAAATGCGGATTAAGTTGCTGCAAATCATCCGGCCCCAGACCCAGCTTTTCCATCACCCCGGGGCGAAATCCTTCCAGTACTATATCTGCAGTGGCGATGATTTTTTTCGCCGCCAGCAAACCCGCCTCATGCTTGAGATTCAGGGCCACTGATTTTTTATTACGACGATTAATATTAGTGGGCTCTGCTGCCGCTGATCGACGATCAATAACAGTGACATCGGCCCCCATATCAGCCAACAGCTGACCTGCCAACGGCACGGGACCCAGCGCGGCCAGCTCAATCACAACAAGATTTTTTAAGGGCCCGCTCATCGTGTAGTTCCTCCGGGTTAGCAAATTACTACCGGCAGGTAGCAAGATCCCATATAAGATCGGCAGTTTTCTCAGGCTCTGTCAGCATCATATCGTGACAGGTATCAATAGTTCGAAACGTCCAGTCCGGATCACCAGATATCCACTTCACTGTCTCAGCCATTCTTTCATAGGCGGGGTTAGCAGCAGCAATATAACTTCGCACAAGCCCCTCTGTGCCACAATTATTTAAAGGCACCGCGTCGGTATAACAGCCTATGGGCATTGGTGTCAGTAACTTTTTCAACCGCTCCGCCATGGCTGGTTCAGTCACGCCGAAAGCTTCCGGAGGGAAAGGTGGCACCATCATGGAATACCCGTGCTCTTCAATCATTCGCATCATCTCTTGATGGCGAGCAGGCAGTAAACTGGCCCAGCCCCAGGAAGTCGAACCATTCACCGGCACAGACGCATCCATAAAAATATAATGCGATACGCGTTCACGCAGTTGATCCCCAACCCCGCTAATCACATTACCCGCATAGCTATGCCCCACCAGCACACAGCCATCAAGATCTTCATATTCGATCAGGTTAACAATGTCCTGAACATGAGTTGCCAGATTCACCGAAGGTGAAAACAAATGTTTTTTATCGGCAAGCCCCGTTAGTGTTGGCGTAAATACGCCTGCACCGCGTTGTCGCAAAATGTCAGCCGTCTCGGCCCAACACCATCCGCCATGAAATGCTCCATGAACAAGCACTATATTCACTTTAACCACCATCCTTAACCTGTATTACTCACAAAGCAACACTGTATGTCAGACCCGCATGGTAGAACCCCGCTACTGCGAACGCGTCCTGACCGTGCGTTACTATCAATCATCTTCATAACGTTAGAATAACTATGCGCCCGAAACGATCGGGCCAGCATTTAAAATACAAGACCCTCACCATGGCGTGTTCTCGCTACGCAGACTATCAGCCAACCAACTTATAAACATCTATATTGTTTCTTCAAAAATTTTCCGTGACAACCAAATGCCATCAAGTATGCACGATATACAGATATAAAACGCAAAGCATTAAGCCAGCGCCTTTGCTCTTGCTTTTGCTTTTGATCTACCCGCGTTTAATCAGTTTCGAGAGTGATCGTGGAAGTGGTTCGGCGCACCATGGATGGCGCAAAGAGCGCTGCAGCCAGGGATGGCTGCAAGCGCTATCCACTTGCACGATCGCTCTCAAAATGCCGCAGGCACCCGAAGGGCTGAATTGTCGCAACACGACTTTTGGTTACTTTTCGT
>CAZNOB010000402.1:0-2777 GCA_964574535.1 uncultured Granulosicoccaceae bacterium
ATTTGCACTATGTGCAGCCATATCCATCAATTTCGCTGTGTGGTAGGCATAAGCTATATCGTCAGTCGTACCGTTCGTCCCACCAGCACCTATCATTACTGAAACGAAACTGGATTGCCTCAGAGCCCACGTCAAAGTGAAGTACGCGTAAATATAGATGCAGATTAGCATTACAATTCGCAAGTAAACCTGAGAAGTGCTAATAGGATACGCGTATGGCAGCTCCTCAATCACCAACACAACATCCGCTGCCTTTGCGAGTACACCTGTCAAACTGGCTAGAATCAGGAGTGTGGTGGAAGCGAAAAACGATACATTTTTATCGACGTTAGATAATATGAATGCACCTGCGACTTTTATATCAAGCTGCATTACATGGTTAACTGCCGATACCCTATGCGTTTTCATGGCATTGGATAGTGAATCACTTTGCTTCGCCATAACTCTGCTATAGAGAAAATAGCTAACCCACATTACGAAAAATATCAACGCGACGAAAAAATCGATAACGAGGGGAGGCAGTGTCATGTTTGTTATAAACATATCTCTCAAATTTCTCGGTTAAAATTTGATGTGATAAAACAGGGAGGGTCCACACAGATGTGCGGTTCTTTATCTGGTGTGCTTCTCGATATATCAAATTTATCGTTCTCGCCACCTGGCCCTCACCAATGAAACGTAGCAAGAAACTTAAACAGCAACACCCTCACTCTCGCTATCAAGTGCAAGGATGTCGCCACTGCACAGCAGGATTTCTAACCTACGAGACCACCATCTTCTCGCGTAACTGCTATCACTGCCGAGCGCGGTGCTGCGTCGCCACCCTCAGGCCAGTGACCGTTACCTCTTTCACCGGGGTGCTGGATGCCAACAAACATCGTACGCTTATCCGGGCTCCAGGTGAGACCCGTCACCTCACTCTCATTTGGCCCCACCATAAACCGTCGGATTTCACCGCTAACCGGATCGCCGACCAACATCTGATTATTGCCCTGGTTGGCAAAGTCTTCCTCATTCGAGTAGTTGCCATCGGTTTGAATATAAAGCAGCCCATTGTTGTCAAACTTTATACCATCCGGTGAGTTAAACATGTTGTCGGCAGTAACATTGTCAGAGCCGGCATTCTCGTCGTTGTGAATTGTCGGATTGCCACACAACACAAAGAGATCCCATGCAAAGTCATTGCTGGTGTGATCACCACCATTGGGTCGCCATCGAACAATCTGCCCGTACTTGTTGCCCTCGCGTGGATTCGGGCCTCCAACCGGCGTTAGATCACCGCCTGCATTAGGTTTGAGACCACGGTTCTTATTGTTGGTCAATGCACAGTAGACTTCAGGGGCTTTAGGATTGGCTGTCACCCACTCCGGTCGATCCATAGTTGTCGCACCCACTGCTGACGCCGCAAGGCGTGTATGAATGCAAATTTCTGCGTTGTCTGCTAAACCGGTTGTTTCAGGATTTAATTCCAGCCATTCACCTGCACCAGTCTCGTAGAATTTAGCGACATAGAGCGACCCTTCTTCGAGCAGCGAATCAGTTGACGCACCCGGTGCGTACACGCCATTCGAGACGAAGCGGTAGATAAATTCACCGCGCTCGTCATCTCCCATATAAACTACTATTCTGCCGTCGCTATTTACTACGACTTCTGCGTTCTCGTGTTTAAGACGTCCGAGTGCGGTTAATTTTCTCGGGGTGGAAGCCGGATCAATGGGGTCTATCTCGACAATATAACCCGCACGGTTTGGCTCGTTAGGATTCTTGGACACATCGAACCGGTCATCTACATTGGCCCAGCCATAACCCCAGTCACTCGCAGAAACACCGTATCGAGACAACTCGTACGAGACTTTATGATCTTCATCCGGTGCTGAAAAGTAGCCATTGAAGTTCTCTTCACAGGCGAGATAAGTGCCCCATGGAGTGGACCCGTTACCGCAGTTATTCCAGGTACCTAACGTTTTTGTACCGGTGGGATCTGCATCGGTTTTCAACAATTCATGTCCAGCAGCAGGACCTGTGATCAACATTTCAGTGTCAGGCGTTATACGACGGTTATACGGACTGTCTGTGACCATTTTCCATTCGCCATCCTGCTGCGCTATTTCGACAACTGTTACACCATGTGCAGCCATACCTTTCTTCACATCATCGTCATCTTCAAACCTACCCTCCGGCTTGTTGCCCCAGATAATTTTGCGGTTGGTGTACTCATTGTTGACGACTAACAATGTTTTGTCCTCATGAGCGTATACTTCCATTCCATCAATGTTGTCACCAAAAGCAAGCAGCTGACTGTCAGCAGTACCCCGGGTTTCATGATCAAAATCGGTTCCGTCTTCCCAAAGCGGATCACCCCATCTCGCTACCACCTGTGAAATATAACCTTGCGGTACCGTGACATCATCAAGTGAGTTAGCATCCACTTTCTCGAAAGCAAAACGCGTTTCCGACGCAATCGCCGGGTCATTAAAAAACTGGCTGCCAAGTGTTGCAATACTGCCCATTGCAATAACGCCTTTAAACAGATCACGCCGGCTTATAGCTACTTCAAGAACCCGGTCAAAATCATTCTCTTCCGGTTTTGGGTTGACAAGTTCGTCATACTCATCGAACGATATTTCATCGTTTATTTCCATTTATAGTATCTCTGTTTGAATTTGATGTGGTAAAGCAGGTAAAGACCACCCAGAAGTGCAGTTCTCTACCTGGTGTGCTTCTAGTGCCCATCCAGAAACAAGCGCTACTGCGAACCACTGACTGCACGCGATCTT
>CAZNOB010000403.1:0-2749 GCA_964574535.1 uncultured Granulosicoccaceae bacterium
CTCACAACCTTCCGATTCAAATACTTCCTCGTAGTGATCAAGTTATCATGAATCATTCTCATTGAGCTTAGCTTCCATTATTTGAGACTCCAGGCTTGAACCAGGCCTGAGCAATTCTGTTTCTCCGATCGGTTTAAATCCAATGTTTTGATAAAGAGATATCGCCGCAGCATTTACGGTAACAACCGACAACAAAAGATTTCCAATACTTCTTTTATAGACCCACTTTCTTGCCTTTTTCACTAACGCCATTCCAATACCACATCCTCTATACTCAGGTGCAACCCACATTTGATTTAGATGCGCACTGCGGGTGCCCGGCCTTTGTATTACACAAGATAGAAGCCCAACATATGTATCGCCCACAACAGCAGCCAACACTACCGCATCGTGTATGGGAGGAGAAACTCTCAATCTGGCTTTCCATTGTTCGGTTTGAAATTTAGACTCCCTCTCGTAAGTAGATCCAAATGAATCCGCAGAGTCTTGTAGCGACCTTAAACGTATAGCCTTGTATTCTGCCCAGTCGCTTTCAGAAAGCTCGCGTATAGAATGATTATCCATAGAACCTCCCTATGTTTCAGAAATGCAGACTTCTACCGCGCAAGCTCCTGGTGAAATCAGGAAATTTGGTTGCGTATCTGAATGGCGATCTGATCTACAGTGGGCGTTTCAAAAAACTGCCGGATTGTGACCTGCACATCGAACTTGTTCTCAATTCGAACCAGCACGCGGCTGGCTGACAACGAATCACCACCGAGATCAAAAAAGTTATCTGTGGTGCTAACGGATGTATGCAATACCTCCTCCCACGTCTCCAATAACCATTTGTTGATCTCGCACTGCTCATCTTTATGGTCTGTGACCTTCATCTTCGTTCGCCACTCGCCTTGCAGCAGTTGTGTACGGTCGCACTTTCCGTTTGGCAGTAATGGAATACTCCGGACTTGATGAATTTGGTGCGGGATCATGTGCACAGGCAGGGTGTCTCTTAAGTCACGGCGCAGTTGCTCAGGCTTGATAGATATTGCTGATGGCACTATAAAAGCCAGTAGACGTTGCTCATGCTGATTGGTTTCAATAACAACGGCAACGGACTCAACAGCCGGATGCGCCTGAATTGCATTGCTGACCATTTGCAGCTCCACCCGGAACCCACGAATTTTCACCTGGTCATCCGCTCGACCAAGCACCGTAATCTGTTTATCAGCGTTTTGGGTTGCAAGATCTCCTGTCAGATACCAGTGTTGTCCGGATTGCCAGGGATGGCCGCTGAATTTTACCGAACTTTCAGTGGTGGATGATATATAACCGGGTGATATACCAATGCCCTGAGCTCGCAGTTCACCGACAGTTCCGTTGGGCACCGGGTTGCCGTTTTCATCGACCACATCAGCCTGCATATTGGGTATCCGACAACCCGCAGGGATTGGCCCATCATCTTCTTCCAGTTCGTTAAATTGCTGTACCAGTAACCAATTTGTTTCTGTGGTTCCATAGACGTGAAACAGAGTTACTAAAGGTGCCCATGCCCGCAGCAGATGCCGCGACATCATCTCCCCGCCAACACTCAATATACGCAAATGTGGGTAATGCTTAACCGGCAATACCGCTAGTGAACTAGGGGGCAGATGGAGATGACTAATTTGTTGTTCTTGCAAAGTCAAAGCTAGTGCTGGTCCTGGAATAGTCTGTTCGTAGCATTCAATACACACAGTACCGCCGGTACTTAATGTCGATACAATGCTGACAATTACGTTTCCATGGCTTAAAGCACCAAACACCAACACCCTGGCCTCGCGATTGTAGTCCAGTAAATCACGGTGTAATTCTGCCTGGTTCAGGTACGAAGCATGAGTTTGAAGCACGCCCTTAGGCACGCCAGTAGATCCTGATGTAAATAAGACAAAAGCAATGTCGCAGTTGCCTTTATATTCTTGTGCGGGGTTGTATACAGTTGAATTCAGTGATGTCAGTTTAAGCGTAGATAAATTGATCACTGTTTTGGAAAACTCAGGGCATTTCGTAACGCATGCGTCTTCCGTTAACAGTACTGGTGCTTGTACTTGTTCCATCATTAGCTGTAGCTGCGCGTCCGGGTACTCACTACTTAGCGGAACGAATACACCTCCGATTTTGTGAACACCAAGCATTGCAACAATGAACAGTGGAGAATGGCTGAGAAAGGCAATTACGCAACTGCCTTGCCGGACACCCGAGGCATGTAAATGAGTGCTCAGCTGGCTGGAAATTTCATCAAGCTCTGCGTATGTGATTGAATTAGCGCCATTAACAATCGCGTTTGCATGTGGGGACTGAATGGCTTGTTGATGTACTTGATTGTAAATACTGTCCGGCATGGTATTACCAAACACGGAAACGCTTGCTTTTTCAGCGCGCTGCATACTTGTCTGATGGGGCTCACTTATATCCATACATTATTATACTTCCCTCTTTTATCGAGACACCGTGTCCTGGTTGGCTTTCCCGCAGTCTGCCATTTCAGACCTCGTCGTGCAAGACCACAATATATATTGCGCTTCTGGCCATTTTTACCGGCCCATCGTGATCTACAGCGGCGTTTCTGACGGACACGCTAAGCATGCAAACTCTGAAAAGATACCGAGATCAATTTTTTCTTCGATGCGGTTTTTGCTCACTCACCCGGCACACTGTTTTCGCCCCTCTGAACTGCATTATTCATGAGAATTCTGCGTCCAAAGTCAATAGAACTCCCTCGGGGTGGGTG
>CAZNOB010000404.1:0-2745 GCA_964574535.1 uncultured Granulosicoccaceae bacterium
AATGCGTGTCACGCATTAGCAGAGACAGTCGCCGAAAAAAAACCGTGCCTGTTATACTTCAGTACCGCAATTCAACCATAGGACGGAACCTTGACGGACAAAGCCAAACTGGAGTTTTCTTTTGATTTCAAACCGGTGGGCAAGCCTCGCGAGCCGGATCAGCCATTTCGAATATTAGTTGTTGGCGATTTCAGTGGGGAGAACACTGACCACCCGAACCAGCCACGATTGCAAACGGTAGATATCGACAACTTCGATGAGGTGATGGACCGCATAGCGCCCATTGTCACGGTTGCATCGCACCAGGGTGTGGCAGCCCGGCTACAGGCATTTACACTGGAAGATTTTCACCCTGACGAAATCTACGACAAACTGGCACCATTTAACGATCTGCGGGAGCTAAAGAAGCGGTTGCAAAATACGACAACCTTCAGTGCGGCAGCAGCGGAGATGATGGCTGGTCAGTCCACTCAGGTCGAGGCAGCACAGCCGGCGGAACCCCCGACAGACTCAGCAGCTGAAAGCGATGACGACGCGATAGAACGGCTACTTGGCCGACCTGCCAGCCCGCAAGCTCAGGTGTCAAAAGCAGTTTCCGGAATTGATAGCTTGCTGCAACGTATCGTCGCGCCGCATATCACTCCCAACGAAGACCCGCAGCAAGCCAGCCTGGTGCGCAGTGTCGAGGCGTCAATCGCAGCACTCATGACCGAGGTACTGCATGTGCCGGCGCTACAGGCACTGGAAGCCCGGTGGCGTGCTTTATTCGCACTGGTTTCAAACGCAGAGCTGGACGGTGCTGTTGAAGTCGTCGTCTGGGACACCACGCGTGAGAACCTTCTGGCAATGGTTGAACACCCCGACGGGGATCCGATGTCATCTCAGGCTGCTAAGTTGCTGGCCAGCAGAGATACTCCAGCCAGTTGGTCGCTGGTGGTGACTGATCTGATCGTCTCTACCGAAGAGTCTGATCTAGTGTTGATTGCCAAATTGGCCTCTGTCACCAGTGGGTTTGGCAGTCCGGTACTGGCCGGTGCGTCACCAGCACTCTATGGC
This sequence comes from uncultured Granulosicoccaceae bacterium, assembly GCA_964574535.1. Taxonomy (GTDB): domain Bacteria; phylum Pseudomonadota; class Gammaproteobacteria; order Granulosicoccales; family Granulosicoccaceae. The sequence goes on from CAZNOB010000404.1 coordinate 1,057, forward strand.
TGCACCACGTCAATCAACAGTTCACCTGATTCGGACCAATGGCTGCCAGACTCCGATCCGTCATTGGCAAATTGGCAGCAGTTACGACGATCAGGCATTGCCGAGTGGATTGGGCTGTGCTCTCCGCGTTTGTTACAACGCCTGCCCTACGGTGCAAAGACCGACCCGGTCAGTCCGTTTGCATATGAAGAGTTTGAATCAGGCAATCCTGAAGATCTGTTGTGGGGGCCTGCATCTATGGCGTGTGCTGCGTTGCTGGCAACGTCTTACTGTGCTCGCCAGTGGAGCATGACTCCCGGTGAACATACTGATATCGTCGACTTACCGAGTGTTACGGTAGAGAGTGGTGGTCAACGGGGTTTAGTACCTTGCGCTGAAGTAACGCTAAGCGACCGCTCTGCCGAAGAAGTCGTGGCGCGAGGCGTGATGCCACTGCTTAGCTATAAAAACCGCAATGCCGCGAGATTGTTTCGATTCCAGTCAATTGCCTCGCCCTCCAGGCCGTTGGCTGGTCCCTGGAATTCTTAGTGTCGTTAACGGGGCTTAAGGTTTAGCCGTTTTTTCTGTAACAGACAGTAACCACTGCGGTTACTGTCTGTACAAATTTGCTGCTAGTTGGTCTCTTCGACAACAAAGCTCAGGCTGTAGTTTGCCGGAGCATCACCAGTTTCCTGAATCCAGAAGCTGTAGTCACCGGCTTCCAGCGGTGGAGTAAATCCCTGTGCACCTTCGCCAGATCCCATCGCTTCAAGAATATCGCCACCGACCAAAGCGGTACCAAAGAGAACAAACCCGAACAAGTTTCCAGGAGCAGCGCCTTCAGGCAGTTCTGTAAAAACAGAGCCCGTCTGCATACCAATAAAAGAAGCGTCATCTTCGGATACATACTCTATAAGTTCGATAGCGGTCAGTTCGCTGCCGGCCGGCACGTTAATCGTTATATAGTCCAGATCAGGCGAAACCACTGTTCCATTGATGCGATTTCCACCGGTTGCAAGCTGTAAAAATTGCGGGTTATTTGGGTCATTTATAATGTCGCTATCGGTGGCTTCGTCAAATAGAAGTACATCGGTACGTTCGGTATCCGGGGGTGTAATGTTATCCGAGTCATCATCTGAGCTGCCACAGGCAACTAATGTGAAAATGGAAACTGGTGTGATAACTGTCGATAGTAAAAGACGGCTGAATTTCATTAAGTTCTCGTTATTGTTGTTGTGCGGGGGTGGTTTTCACCACCGGCAGTATAGGCCGCGGATTCAACAATCGAGGTTGCAATCTCGTAGTTATGTCTGGGACACCATGCTGGATCAGTCGTTACTGATCTATGTGCCTGACATTCATTGAAAAATTTGCAAACGGGTGCCGTTGGAAGAAAAGTTACAGCGCCACAGAATCCAGGATTTAGTGTTGTTTGTGTGTCGTGTAGATTCGCTGCCGGATGAAATCGACTCTTGGCGAAATCGGCCTCTGGTGGCAAGCTGTTAGGTGGCAATTGTCGTGACACTGGTATGACAATTGTGCTGATGCTACTTCCGGGGCTAATTCCGCTTCAAACACAGGACGTTCGCCTGTTTAATGCCGAGCAGGCTCCTACAGCTGGCCGGAGCAAGCCATAGTTGATGCACTGATCGAACGCGAGCCATTTGAGCGCGAAGAGGTTGCAGATGGCAATCCGGCATTGTGCGATTT
>CAZNOB010000405.1:0-2737 GCA_964574535.1 uncultured Granulosicoccaceae bacterium
ACTAGCTTGCGGGGGAATAAGAACCACCGTGGTCAGCAGACCACTGCAATGGCTGGTTCAGAAACTTTTCAACCTCGTCTAGAGTATTGGCGTCAAAGTAACCTCGATCACGACAAAGTGCCAAAACATCCCACCAGGTGGCAAGGTGATGTAGCTGCAAACCACGTTCAGCAAGTTTTGATTTAGTATCCGGAAAAACATCGTAGTAAAAAACCACCAGGGTATGGTCGGTTACTGCACCGGCGGTACGCAGTGCGTCCGCAAACTTAAGCTTTGAGCCACCATCAGTGGTTAAGTCTTCAACCAGCAATACTCGCTGGCCCTCTTTCATAGCACCTTCAATCTGAGCATCACGACCGAAACCTTTAGGTTTTTTCCGAACATATAGCATAGGCAAACCCATACGTTCAGCAATCCATGCTGCAAATGGAATTCCTGCTGTCTCACCGCCTGCAACCGCGTCAAATGCTTCAAAGCCCACATCGCGTACCAGCCTGGATACGGCAAAATCCATTAAGGCAGAACGAATACGGGGGTAGGAAATCAGTTTTCGACAATCGATGTACACGGGACTCGCCAAACCGGATGTCAATTTGTAGGGCTGGTCTGCACGGAAGTGGACGGCGTCAATCTCAAGCAACATACTCGCTGCCAGTTCCGCCATAGTGTCCTTATCCGGGAAGGTGTTTTGAAACATGTTATCTGCCGTCAGTTAAATGGGATCGTCTATATTATTGGGTGCGTTATAAATACCCGGGAGCGCTTATGCAGTCACCGCCCAGTACAAATCACACTCCGGATCAAACACCGTCACCGGGCCAGCAGAAGTGTTTAGTTTCTCCGGGGTATTAATTGGTGTGGGCATTTTTTGCAGCGTTATCTTTTCCGAATTCACTGGCAGTCCATAAAAAGCCGGACCATTCAGTGAGGTAAAAGCCTCAAGGTGCTGCAATGCGTTTTCTTCTTCAAACACATGCGCAAGACAAGCAAGTGCATTGGGTGAATTATAAACTCCGGCACAGCCACAGGCTGATTCTTTAGCGCCATCCAGATGCGGAGCACTGTCAGTGCCCAGAAAAAAACGCCGATCACCCGAAGTTGCCGCTGCTCTGAGCGCTAATTGATGGGAATGGCGCTTGGCAATAGGTAAACAAAAATAGTGCGGGCGGATACCACCTTTGAAAATATGATTCCGGTTAATCATTAGATGATGCGTCGTCAGCGTGGCCGCGAGTCTCTGGTCTGCACTCTTGACATAGTCAATGCCATCACTGGTGGTAACATGCTCCATGATCACTTTAAGTTCGGGTACTTGCTGACGCAAAGGATCCAGTACAGTTTCAATAAATACCGCTTCACGATCAAATATATCCACATCCGCGCTGGTGACTTCGCCATGGACGCACAAGGGCAGACCAATTTCAGCCATGCGATCCAGAACCGGCAGTACCCGATTTATATCCTGAACTCCGGAATCTGAATTGGTGGTTGCACCTGCCGGGTATAACTTGACGGCTTTGACCAATCCCGAAGCCGCAGCTTTTACAACATCATCTGCATCGGTGGTCTCTGTCAGATAAAGCGTCATCAGCGGTTCAAAGTTTGCCCCTTTCGGCAAACAGGCCATAATCCGCTGGTGATACGCTTGCGCATCTGCTCCACGGACCACTGGTGGCACCAAATTCGGCATAATAATCGCCCGCGCAAAATCTCGAACGGTATCAGGCAGCACGGCCTGTAATATATCGCCATCACGCAAATGCAGGTGCCAGTCATCAGGGCGACGAAGAGTAATTGATTGGGACATAGGGGCAGCCATTGCATGGTTGTCGATACCGCCCGCCATGATATAGCCAGCAAGGCGTTACTTCCAGCGATCATACGTAACAATCGCACCGCGACGCACTCCATCAGCCCCCCTTCACCGTTGTACCGGGCACGCGGCGTAGGCAGATATCATTGCAAACAGCAAGTTAGCGTTATATTTTGGCGAATAGTCTGCGCTACTGGCCTGGTCAGCGATCTTACCCCTCACATCACTTTCCAGCGCACGCAAAAGCCCGGCAAGGGATCACCTGCAAAATGTTATTGGCTAAGCGTATGCCCGCGCCCTTTTGCCGATGCGCGACTACGAAATTGCGCGCCGGGTACTCTGCCATCTTGCCCACTCCTACCGGAACGCGCCAGCAACATATTAGTGCTGCTACAATCGCCACTGCATAAACACTACAGAGACGACAAGGCACGACCATGTTTTATACCACTGACACTCGCAAACACGGACTGAAATTCGACCCGTTCAAAGCCCTGGTTGTGCCGCGCCCGATCGGTTGGGTATCCAGTCTTAGCGAATCCGGGCAGCCCAACCTTGCACCGTTCAGTTTTTTTAATGCGATATCAGATTCACCACCAATGCTGATGTTCTCGGTAGCCAATGGCAAAGATACCGTTAATAATCTTATCGCCACCAAAGAGTGCACCTGCTCAATGGCCAGCTACCTGCAGGTCGACGCGATGAACATGAGTAGCGCTGCAGTTGACAGCAGTGTTAATGAATTTGAACTCAGCGGTATCGGCACAGAAGCATCGGAACTGGTCACACCGGGCAGAGTGGCCGATTGCCCGGCAGCCTTTGAATGCAAACTCTGGAAAACTATTGAATTACCGATAGTACCCGGGCGCGATGGCTACACCACCATAATTGTTAGTGTTGAAGGCGTATACATCAACGATGATT
>CAZNOB010000406.1:0-2734 GCA_964574535.1 uncultured Granulosicoccaceae bacterium
TCTATCCATCCTGCTGTCACTTCGGTGTTCTGGCTCAACAGACAGAGGTAGCGTCCACGGGCAGCCTGGGCAGCAAGGTTGTTAGACAGCAGAGCACCTTGGTATTCGGTATTTCTGATCACACGAATATTTTCTATTAGATCCTCGATACGGGCGGTCTCATCACTTGATGCATCATCGATGAGGATTACCTCGTAGTTTTCCCGGTTATGCGCCACTATCAATGAGGCTATGCAGTGGTAAGTCACCGCAAATTCATCTCTTGCCGAAATAATTACCGACACCTCCGGGTTTGCGACCCGAGGCAAGACCAGCCTGCTGTAGGATACATTTTTTTGTGGCCCGCACTCCATCTGACGATGAGCTACCAGCAAATTTGCAAGAGCTTCCTGATTTCCATCGATACAGTGTTCCATTCCTCTGACCAGAGACTGATAACGTTGAATCGCGGTTTTCGATGCATAGGCATAACCGGAATTGCCCAGACTGTCTTTTATTATGCTATCCGGAGTAACCACCGGATTCAAAACCTCAACGTGAATGGCGCCAGCGCAACTTGCATTATTCACCATAGCTTCGTAACTATGGGGCATACCATCAAAAACCGAATCATCAAGTACGGCCTCGACTATGGCTTTATTCCCACACAAGTGCTTGATACTACATGGTAGATGATGCTGTCCGTCGGCAAGAATTTCTACGCCGGGTTCCCCAAAATCATCGTTATTTGAGGTTAGTTCGGCAACAATGCGTCTGTCGGTTACACCAATAAACTCTGCGGCATAGTCAGCTGTGCCACCAGTGTTGAACTTATTACTTGTCAGCTGATGCCCGCTATTTGAATCACGGATAGTTAGCGGTTTTTGGTGGCCGCTAAAACATCGGCGATCAAGTGTTATTTTAAATCCATGACAACCGTTCCCATAACCGGCGTTCTTTAAGTCTTCTCGATAAATATCGGCAGTGCCATGCCCGACCAGCTGATCACCAGCGAATATACTTATGTCCAGAGCCTGATCAGTGTTCTCGGTGTTGACTGCCCATCCATGGAGAATGTGATTCGCGATCGCGCCGATATTTCCAACGAGATTCTTACTTTCTTCAGTTGGCTTTTTTTTGTCAGATAACAGTGAATCGATGAACTCACGCGCTCTACGATCCATGCGAATGCTAGTTTTTGTAATCATAAGGAAATCATCTGACTTTATCGGGAGTTTTGATGCTTTTCTTGCAACAAACCAGACATCAGTCTGATCATGTGCTTATTCACCTGGAGCCGGAATACAACAGCGGGTGTTAGCGACAGCAAATTCTATTCCAGCGAGTCGCTGTCAAATTGCCACGTACACTGCCGTGCGCATCGGAACCCGGCTGTTGGAAAATCGGGGAATCCTGAGGATATTTGTTCTGCGGGAATTAACTGCCAGGGTGTAAACACGTTTCGACCAGATCGGTTGGATGCATAGTGCTCCAGGAGAATTCGCCCCGGCGAGCGGGGCGCTGTCGCGCGGGTACCAGGACATCCCTGCCGGGGCCTTCATTTTTGAAAAGACCAAAAGCGACATGCCCTTCAGGCGGAATCACTTTTCAAACGACGAAAAAGTAAAGAAAAGTCGTCTTGCGACTACTCAGCCCTTAGGGTGCCTGCGGCATTTACTGATTAAATGCGGGTAGATCAAGAGCGAAGAGCAACAGCAAACGCTTTGCGTTTTTCGTTTGGTTGTCGTACTTGCTGGACGGCTTTGTATGTTGCCGAAAATATCTCGACAATAAGGATCAGACTATTGTGCATCTGTTAGATGAAAGCTGATCCTGACTCAAAGAACTAATGACTAAATTGTTATAGAAACGTTATGGAATATCCCACCGAAACCTAAAATTCGACTGAACGGGGTCGTTACACTACTGCCTAAGCCTGCAGACACACAAACTGGCTTTAGGCCTTTCGAATCAGATTTATGTCTCGGAGACGCTCAAGAATGAACAAGAGAACTTTTTTAAAGCTTCTGGGAGGAGTGGTCGCAGCGCCAGCAGGCGTAATCGGGTATCGCTCACTGCAGGCAGGCACCGAAAAACCACTACCGGATTCAGTGAAGGTCACCATGGACGACAATCAAAAAATTGTAAAAATCGAGATATCAGATGCTGAATGGAAAAAGAAGTTGTCACAAGCACAATACAAGGTGCTTCGCAAGGAAGGCACTGAAAGGCCTTTCACCAGTGAACTGAACGACGAAAAGCGACAGGGTATATACGCCTGTGCAGGTTGCGATCTGCCACTTTTTAGTTCTGAAACCAAATTTGACAGCGGTACCGGCTGGCCAAGTTTTTTCGACGCCATACCTGACCATATCGGCACAAGCACTGACTTCAAATTGATTTTCCCCCGCACTGAATACCATTGCATACGGTGTGGTGGCCATCAGGGGCATGTATTCAAAGACGGACCACAGCCCACTGGTCTTCGTTATTGCAACAACGGTGTTGCATTAAATTTTACCGCCGCTTAACGATCCGCTTCCTGAACCCGACACTGAGTAGTGTCGGGTCACTGAATGACACAGATACCTGTCTCCCCTGCCGGCCTCTACCTCCCCTGCGTTCCTCCAAAATATTCACTTCATTTTCATTCCACCATAACAGGATCTTATTGTCCGATTCCTGCTTTCTGTTTTCCGAGGTCGCAGGATTAATTAGTGCCCATCCAGAAACAAGCGCTACTGCGAACCACTGA
>CAZNOB010000407.1:0-2731 GCA_964574535.1 uncultured Granulosicoccaceae bacterium
CCGGCAGCGGGTTTAATTTCCCTTCTTTATGCAATTGAACGAATCCTGTATAGGTTAACTTGATACCCTCTTTAACTGAAACAGAAGGGTAGTCGGGGACATGCGCACGCAATGGTCCGTCATCCATATCGGGCGGAAAGGGAAATGGTGTTCCGGTGCAGCTGACTTTTGCATCGGGAACTAGCCCCTTGAGTACAGTTAAGCCGTTTTCTACGGTTTCGCAGCTGCCATTTAAATCAAATACAAAAGCACCTTTACCTTCTTCACTGACACTGGCGATAAAAGCCGAGGCCGCTTCACCAGCGTATAGCCAGCTCAGTGATCCTGCAAAGGGTACCTCATAGGTTTCTCCCATTGCCGCGGCCTGAATTGCAATAGTATTTTTGGAACTCATTCCCTGATCACGCGCTATACCGTAAACCACATTCGGTCGCAGCCCGATCGAAGGTACCTGCCAGTCTTTCCAGTAGACGCTCGCGGTTTGTTCGTTTGCTACTTTGTAGGCACCGTAAAGCGTTTCTTTCCATTCTCCGCCTTGCGGAAACCCCAATGCGGCGACTGAAGAGGCGTAAACCGTGCGCTTGATATCCGCTGCGCGAGCAGCCTCAAGAATGTTGATTGTGCCTTCTACATTCACCCGAGCACCAAGTGCCGGGTTGGCTGCGCAGAAAGGAACCTGTAACCCCGCCAGATGAATGATGGCGCGAACGTTGTGATCGTCGATTACTGTTTTTACCGAGTTCGCATCTGTCACATCGCAGTGAGTCCATTGCAGTTCTGCTGCCGCTTCTTCACCCAGTAGTAATGCCGGACGTTTTCTGTCATCGGATAGATCTGTGCCGACACAGTTGACGCCTGATCTGGTGAGAATTGCCAACGTCCATGCGCCGATGCAACCACCGGCGCCGGTGACCAGCACGGTGCCATCAAACCGTTTATTGTCTATTAAAAATTGCTCAGTCAGTTGTTCCATTGATTTTTGCTTGTCTGTGTAATGTGAAATTCAATGTTGTGTAACCCGAGTATACTCATTTTTTGGGCAGAATCTGCGGAAGATAGTTTGCGACGGGCTTGCTATTGTAGAGTTCTGCTGTTTCTGATCTGACTTCTTCCGGTTTCACTATACCGACCAGGATGCCGGTTGCTTCGGGATCCTGGTCAAAGGCTTCCCACGTGTCAGACACAGTGACTCGTTGCGCCATGCGAAGCGACCAGTGATGCAGATGGTCATACATTTTTGCGATGATCTTTTTGTGTTCATCACTTGCACCCAAATCATAGAACTCGTGCGGATCTTCCTGCAGGTCAAACAACATGGGTCGAAATCCGCCGCGGGCATGAATTAATTTCCAGCGCCCGTCTGTGACCATAAATAAACGCGCATCAGAGGTTGCCAGGCCAAGTTCACTGCGTATTGGCAGAAGGGAATAGTCGTATTCACTGAATGCTGCGTTACGCCAGCTGGCCGGGGTATCACCATTGATAAATGGCTGCAGTGATCTTCCTTCAATTATATGGGTTGGTATTTCACCACCTGCTATTTCAATGAAGGTTGCACATAGATCAATGCTTTCAACCAGTGCATTGCAGCAAGTGCCGCGCGTGGCATCTGCGCTGGATCGCGGGTCAGCTATGATTAGAGGTACCTTAACAGACGGTGTGTGAAAGAGGTCTTTCTCCCCCATCCAGTGATCGCCAAGATAGTCACCATGATCAGAGGTGATGACGACAATTGTATCGTTTGTCTGTCCAGTTGAATCAAGATAGTCAAACAGCCGTCCCATTTGGTCATCCGCCTGTTTGATCAGTCCCATATATGCGGGTATGACTTTTTCTCGTACTTCGTCTTGCTGGAAGGCGCGACAAACCTGACTGTCCATAAAGCGTTCATAGACAGGGTGTGGGTTTTGTCGTTCCGCCTGATGGCGTAGTGCAGGGGGAACATGCTCTGGTCCATACATGCTGCTGTAGGGTTCCGGCACAATGTACGGCCAGTGAGGTTTGATATAGGAAACGTGGCAACACCAGGGCCCCATTGCAGAGTCTGTACGGGCATGATCGATAAAATCAATTGCCTGTGAAGTTAGCCACGGTGTTTCACTGTCCTGTTCGCGAATGTTGGCTGGTTGATCACTGTTCATCATGAACCAGCCTGACGCTGTTTGTCCTTCTTTTATACCGGCATTGGCGAAATCGGCCCACGGGTTAGTGCCAGCATAACCGCGGGATTTCAGGTACTCATTGTAGGGCGAGCGCTTGTTGTCATAAGCGCCTTGTGTGCCCTGACCCCACAGACCATCATCACGGCACCAGACATCAAAGCCGCACTCTGACTGACGTGCTCCAATAATACTGTCTGGTGATAATCCCAGTCGTTGCATTCCCGCTGCATCGGCTTGCATATGTGTTTTTCCGACCAGCCAGCACTGCATTCCGGCGGCGCGAAGGTGATCCCCCATGGTTTGTTCGCCAACGCGCAGTGGTACGCCATTCCACTGTGCACCATGTGAGTTCACATAGCGCCCTGTGTAGGTGCTCATACGGGAAGCACCACAGATGGGAGACTGCACATAGGACTCCGTGAACCGCACACCACGCTCTGCCAGGCTATCTATATTCGGGGTGTGCAAAGTTGGATGACCAGCACAGCTCAAATAGTCATAGCGAAGCTGATCAAACATCACGAATAGAATATTCAAGGGCATCCCCGCGTTTTATTGATTGTCGATAA
>CAZNOB010000408.1:0-2726 GCA_964574535.1 uncultured Granulosicoccaceae bacterium
AGAGCTACGCACCCGACCTTGGCTTACTAACATACGCACACAGTTTGCATTATCGAATCAAAGCCAACTGGAAAGCGGTGGTGGATAATTTTTTAGAATGTTATCACTGCCCGGTAGCGCACAAAGACTTTTGTTCACTGGTAGATATGTCGACCTATGAAGTCACCACCCACGGCATCTATTCAAGCCATATGGCAAACGCTGGCACTGATGGCAACAACGCCTACTCAACCGAAAACGCCAGCGTCACCGTGCATGCGGTCTGGCATCTATGGCCAAACACAGCGTTGATGCGCTACCCTGGTCGCGGCAATTTTATGGTGTGGCGTTTTTACCCCGATGGCCCCGAGCATACCATCGAAACGTTTGATTTCTTTTTTGAAACCGCAGAATTGCTGGACGAGGAACGCGAAGCAATCAAGTTTATTGATGAAGTGCTGCAGCCGGAAGATATTAGCCTGGTTGAAAGCGTGCAACGCGGCATGATGACCCGTGCTTTTAATCAGGGGCGATACCTGGTTGATCCACAAGGCTCTGGCATGAGCGAACACGCCGTCCATCACTTTCATCAAAATCTGTTAAAAGCCTACCGAGGGGCTGTTGCCGATGACTAATATTCCAAGCGCGGTAAAAGCTGATTACCTGAAAGATCGAATCGCCGTGATTACCGGTGGTAGTGGTGGCATTGGGCAGGCCATATGTGAACGGTTCGAACGCGAAGGCGCTATTGTCTACGCCGCTGACATCACAGAGAACAGTAAGTCCAAAGCGGGGTCTTATCGTACACTGGATGTCACTTCTGAAGACAGCGTGACCACTTTTTTTGACGAAATCGAACAGCAACATGGCAAGCTGCATATTCTGGTGAACGCAGCAGGTATAGAGATAGAGAAAACCATCGAAGAAACCACTCTGGAAGAATGGAACCGGGTAATGGCAGTCAACTGCACCGGGATGTTTTTAACCAGCCGTTGTGCGGTTAAACTGATGCGTGCAGCAGGCAGTGGTTCTATTATTAACTTCGGATCATACGATGGCTTTATTGCAGACCCTGAACTTGCCGCCTACTGCGCCAGCAAAGGGGCGGTCCATGCCCTGACACGTGCCATGGCTTGCGATCATGGCCCACAGGGAATCAGAGTCAATGCTGTCTGCCCCGGCTATGTTGATACCCCGATGCTGCAAAGTTTTTTCGGCCATAGCGGCGATATCGACAGCCTAAAACAAGCGGTCAACGATATTCATCCGGTCAGACGTTACGGACAACCCGAAGATATCGCCAACATGGTCAACTGGCTGGCGGGTGACGAAGCACGCTATGCCAGCGGACAACTATGGGTTGTTGATGGCGGGTTGTCAGCACAAGTCCAGCAAATGAAACTTTAAAATCAATTCGGAGGAAATATGCAACCAGTTGTTGTTTCGTGCGCGGTCACCGGCGACTTTCACTCGCCGGGTAGTTCACCGCAGCTGCCAGTCATCCATAAACAATTCACCGATGCTGCAGTGGATGCGGCTGATTCGGGTGCATCAATCATTCATTTGCGCACACTTGATCCGCAGACCGGCAAAACGGATTCATACCCTGAAAATTTTATTCAGTATTCACCACGCATAGCTGAACAAACCGGCACTATGGTTGAGGGCAACATGCCTGTTTACCCGGAAGACAAGCTGAACATCAGTAAAGGCGAATTGGCGACTTCAAATGCACACCCGGGGATGCGCATCAGAGTGATTATCGAAACCCCTGCTCATACCATTGCCCCCTCGGCACAGGCCCGCGCGCAACTGGCACTGAAGGGTGCAGCGGAGGTGGCCTTTGGCCGTTGAATTCCAAAACACTCCACCACTTCATAATAAAGTGGCACTGGTGACCGGCGGCAGTCGCGGTATTGGCCGCAGCATTGTGGATACCTTTGTCTCACATGGCGCGACTGTGGTGACTTGTGGTCGCAGTAAACGCCCCCTTGATCTAAACCCCGCCGTACACTGGATAAGCTGTGATGTGGCGAACACAGTTCAGGTCGATAACATGCTTGACGAGATCAACAATAAATCAGGTGCGGTGTCAATTCTGGTGAACAACGCTGGCACCCAGATAGAAAAGACCATCATTGAAACCACCGATGCCGACTGGGATACCCTGATGGGTGCCAACGCACGCGGTGTGTTTAACTGCTGCCGGGCATTCATACCTCACCTTAAACCCGTGGCGTCGATTATAAATATTGGTTCAATCTCGGGCCGAGTTGCTGACCCTGAACTCGCCCTGTATAACGCCTCAAAAGCTTTTGTGCACGGGCTGACCCGCTCTATCGCGGTGGATCACGGTGATCAACTGCGCTGCAATGCAATTCTACCTGGATGGATCATGACAGAGATGGCCGATGCAGCATTCGAACTGGCAAAAGACCCCACACGCGCAAAACAGGATGCGCTGGCTCGTCATCCGGTGGGTCGTTTCGGCGCACCGGATGATATTGCCAATATGGCGTTGTGGCTGGCATCAGATAACGCCAGCTTCGCAAACGGTCAGTGCTTCACCATCGATGGTGGCATGACGTCTGCCTCACCTCTTAACCCCGGTCTTTTCTAACACCTAAACTTAACCCTGGTGTTGCATAAAATTTCGATCGCAGCAGCATATCGAGCGATATATAGGGCGCTGCACGGAATTTTTACTGGATTGAGCCTGGTCATTATAAGTGAGATTCAGAAAAAGT
>CAZNOB010000409.1:0-2717 GCA_964574535.1 uncultured Granulosicoccaceae bacterium
GTGATCATGGAAGAGGGTCGCGCAAACAGCCATCCATGGCTGACAGCGCTCTTTGTGCCATCCATGGCACGTCGATCCACTTCTACTAACACTCTAAAAACTGATTAAACGCTGTTAGATCAAGATCTAAAGCAAGAGCAAAAGATCAAGAAAAACGCTTTGCGTTTTTTTATCTGTTTATCGCTTTTATCTGTATCTGTAAATACCTAACCATGAAAAAAATCGGACATACCAATTTTGTGGATGCAAGATTACTGTCAATTTGGTCTTGGCTTGATCAAAAATTATCTTTACGTTGACGAATTTCTGCAAAAACATCGGCATCGGAGGCGTCTTCCATTTGCAGGTGAGCTCTGATGACGGGGTTGTCAGCACGAAGGAACGGGTTGGTTGCGAGTTCGTCCGATAACAGGGACGGTACAGTCGCTTCGTTTTTTTGTCTTAGGGCTTTAATCTCTTTTATTCTACTCTGCAAGGCAGCATTCGTCGGGTCAACGGTAATTGCGAACTCTGCGTTGGCCAAAGTGTATTCATGGCTTGAATACACAGTGGTGTCCGGTGGCAGTTGTTTTAGCTTACCAAGGCTGTTCCACATGGTGAGTGCGTCACCTTCAAACAGACGGCCACAGCCCAGTGCAAAAAGCGTGTCACCTGTGAATGCGACTTTTTCATCAGCGATAAAATAGTTGAGCATATCCGATGTGTGGCCGGGCGTGTGGATGACCTGAACCGATTTACCGCCAAAATCGAATGAATCGCCATCTTCAACTTTTTGATCGAGACCGTTGATGTTGCTGTGATGTTTGGGGCCAATAACAGTGCAGTTGGTTTTTGCTTTGACCGCTTGAAGTCCGGCGATATGATCAGCGTGATGGTGGGTGACCAGCAGATGGGTCAATGACCAGCTCTTTTCATTGAGTGCATCCAGGTAAGCAGATGCGTCTCCAACATCAATTGCAGCGGTTTGACCAGTACTGGTGTCATGGATCAGTACGCCATAGTTATCAGACATGTACGGAAATTGATAGTATTCGAAATTGGCCATCTTTAGGATCTCCTGGTCGTGCGTGCGTGTGAGTTACGGTGGCAGTTGTTTCATGCTGCCATTGTCAGTCAGGCTTTTTTAATAACGGTTTAATTTATGTAATAGACTATTGGGCAATGAGAGTTCAAGCGATTGATGATTGAATAACGGGTTGCAGCATTTACGGGCATATTGATTAATCATGGTTTCGCTTTTTCGCCACAAATTACCAGGTGCCGGTGTTTTCCATGGAAGCCCATGGCTCAGCGATCGGCAGGGGGTCGCCTTCCTGCAGCAGTTCGATTGAAATATTATCGGGCGATTTAACAAATGCCATTCTTCCTTCTCGCGGTGGACGGTTAATGGTGACGCCAGCTTCCATCAAATTTTGACAAAGCTCATAAATATTTTTAACCCGATAGGCAAGGTGGCCAAAATTTCTCCCCGGTGTGTATTCCGGTTCTGAGTCCCAGTTGTAGGTGAGTTCAAGCTCAGGGGCTTGTGCTGCATTGGCTGTTTCTTCGTCCTGGGGTGCTGCCAGAAAAATCAGTGAGAAGCGGCCTTGCTCAAAATCTTTGCGGCGGGTTTCAACCAGACCCAGCTTATTGATATAAAAGTCCAAAGAGGCGTCAAGATCTCTTACGCGAACCATCGTATGTAAAAATTTCATATTGACCCCAGTGGTAGTCGATTATGTGTGCTTGAAATGATACCTGAAATTTGTCGATGATCGGGAATTCACCTTAATCGCATGACTAATTGGCCTGTCGCTGCCAATTCGATCTGTGGCGTTGAATTTAGCTGTCATCTGGTACAATCGGTTGGTTATTTCAATAAACACTTTAGTGGAGAAGCGCTATGTCAATCAAAAGAATCAAGTGCGGCGATCGAATGAGTCAAGCCGTTGTTCACGGTGGTATTGTCCACACAGCGGGGCAGGTGGCGCAAAACGCAAAAGGTGGATCGGTGGAGGATCAAACCAAAGATATCCTCAACGCAATTGATGAGTTATTGGCTGAAGCGGGGACTGATAAATCGAAGTTGTTAACTGCGACGATTTGGCTCTCGGATATTTCAACCTTTGCCCAAATGAACAGTGTTTGGGATGCCTGGGTGTCAGCTGGAAATACACCCACTCGCGCGTGTGTTGAATCCAAACTCGCATCACCAGACTTTACTGTTGAAATTGCAGTGACAGCAGTAGCAGGCTAATCAGCTTCGCGGGTAGAAAGGGGCAGCCTTGTGCGGAGCGAAAACTGGGACCTGATAGAACACTTGCCGTTTACCACGAATGAAGGCATCGGGTATGCCGCGAAAGTGGGATTGTTAGTGTTAGCGTCTGACTACACGATCGATCACGAATTTCGTAAAGTGTTTACTCACCCGGGGGTTGAGTTTTATCAATCACGTATTGAAAATTCTCCGCAGGTAACCCCTGAGACCCTGGCGGCGATGGAGCAGAAAATTCCGGACTCACTGCGGCTTATTCTGCCCGGTGAGGCGCTGGATGTGGTGGCCTATGGCTGTACATCTGCCACGACGGTGCTTGGCGAAGAAACGATTTTTCGCCAGGTACGGCAAGCGCAGCCCAATTGCAAGGTCACCACACCCATAACCGCGGCGTTCGCTGCCTTTGATGCACTCGGGGCAAAGCGAATTGCTGTGTTGACTCCCTACCGAAGTGACGTGAACG
>CAZNOB010000410.1:0-2703 GCA_964574535.1 uncultured Granulosicoccaceae bacterium
GAAGAGCCTGGTCCGGGCCAGGCACATATCCCCCGGAGCCAGTAAAAACAGCATTCATTTATCGGGAATCGACTCTCTCATTCTTATTCCCTGAATATCACACTACACTAACAATACTGGTAAATTTTGCGGAATTTATCAAAGTCGATAATCGGAAATCAGTAATCAATGCCTACTCACCAAACACATCATCCCTCCCACAGAACAACTCAGAGATCGGCTTTAAATCGTCGGCAGTTCGTTAAGGCTGCCAGTACCGGGCTCGCTGTTGCGCCATTTATCGGCTTGTACGGCTGTGCCTGGCAACGCACCATTCAAAGAGGCTCTGAACTCGTTCGCAAACGCAACCAGCCACTCGATCTGGCTCCGGGTTTAAGCTACATAGAACTCGACAGGAACGGAAACACGCTCGGCGACGGATTCACCAGTCCGGGACGTCCAGACGGTATGGGGTGTTTCGTTGCTGACGACGGTAGCCTGATACTAATGCGAAACCACGAGATAACCTTAAAACACCATGGCACCAGCGATGGCAGAGGCGCGTACCTGCCTGATAACATTCCACGTCAAGCTTATACTGCAACAGACTTGGGAGGTGTATCTCGTCTTCTGCTGGACCCCCAATCTCTGTCCGTCATTCAGAGCAATATGGTCCTCACTGGCACCAGAAACAATTGCGCTGGGGGCATAAGCCCTTACGGATGGCTATCGTGCGAAGAAACACTGGACGACGATGACAATCAGATACATGGATTTGTTTTTCTATGCGATGTAAACGCACAGGAGCTAAGCCCGCCAATACGCGTTGATGCCTATGGTCGTTTCGTTCACGAAGCTGCCGGGTTTGACCTGCGTACCGGTCGCTGTTATCTGACTGAAGACATCAGTACCGGGTGCCTGTATCGTTTCCAGCCCGCCGACAGAAGTCGCCCTTTTGACGGAAAACTCCAGGCTCTGAGCGTGATAGGCGAGAAGACATTCAAAACAACAACGATGACCACCGGTGAGTCAAAATTAATCGAATGGATTGACGTACCGGATGCACTTGCCGGGGAAAATGTCAGTCGTGATTCACAGTCTTTGGGGGCAGCGGTATTTGTTCGCGGAGAAGGATGCTGGTATGACAACGACCAGCTCGTTTTTTGTTGCACAGAAGGTGGTCCAAACAGCAAGGGACAGATATTCAAACTAGTAGACAGTGACGATGGTGCCACTCTTACCCTGCTTGCACAGTCCGACGCCAAAACCGACATCAGTCACCCTGATAACATCACCATTTCCCCTACCGGCGATATCTTTTTTGCCGAAGACACCTTTGGCGAATGTCTGATTCAGCACGTCTCGAAAGAAGGGATAGTAACCGCCGTCGCCAGAAACACCGAACAGGGACAGGAAATAGCGGGCCTTTGTTTCTCGCCGGATGGTCGCGTTTTGTTTGGCAACATTCAGGAACCCGGAATCACCTTCGCGATTCACGGTTTCTGACATAGTCAAACACGATACTCAGGCCAACCAAGTCGATCAATCCCGTATAAAATGGAAACAGAATTTGAGCACAAACAACACAGCGCATGAACGCAACAGATATGCTCTAAATAATTACAATATTTGGTACTATTGGAACAACATCTCTGCTGCAACAGCCTGATTCCTTGACCAACCGAGCCCGCCATGAACCTGGATTGCGAAGTAATTGTAGACAAACCAATCAAAGACGTCTGGGACTACACCAATAACCCGGACAACCTGACAAAATGGCTCAATGATTTCGTCCGCTACGAACACTTAACCGGAGACATGAGCGCACCAAAAATTGGTGATACCTCAAGGCATACCTACAACCAGAATGGCAGCGAATTCACCATGCATGAAGAGATCACCGCATATGATCCGCCGCGTCACATAAAGATATTCATGACTTCCAAGTGGTTTGACATGGAAATCATCAATAATTTCGAAGAAATCAGCCCAACACAAACCAAACTATTTGCCGGCGCCGAGTTTGTCCGAATAGGTTGGATCATGAAAATCATGTTCCTTTTTACTTCAAATAAAAAAATGCAAAAAGATCATGAATTGCAGATCAATAAACTAAAACAGCTAATCGAATCCAGCTAGCCTGGATTATTCATGAGGATTCGGCGTCCAGAAGAAATCTGGCTCGACTAGACAGACTGCTATTTTGAAAAAGGCGCCTAAAAAGTAGCTTGGCACTTTATACATAGCATATCGCTAATATTTACTTGTCGTCTTATTAATATGGAGCTGCCGCTTGCAGACTTGGCCCGGCGTGGGATCAAGCATACATTTGGTTGATATTCATTTATCGGACAACATGGCATTCGTGCGACAAGACTGTTCTGGCACAGCGCTGGCGCGAAGCCACAAACCTTGTGGGAGCCGATCCCTGATCAGCGAGTTTTTGGATGATACAGGGCTGCACAACTTATCGCGACTTCGATAAACACATGCAGGATAATCTTTCATCCAACAAAACTGTCAGTGTCTGTATTATCGTGGTTAAGCGTTTTCGGCGACCCACAAAAGATATCCAGTAAACACGACACTCAAGTAAAAAACGTAAAGCGCTTTTCCCGCTCTTGATCTACCCGCGTTTAATCAGTTTTGAGAGTGATCGTGGAAGTGGATCGGCGCGCCATGGATGGCGCAAAGAGCGCTGTCAGCCATGGATGGCTGCAAGCG
>CAZNOB010000411.1:0-2693 GCA_964574535.1 uncultured Granulosicoccaceae bacterium
GGCGTTTAGTCACTCTAAATAACTACATGTAGTCGGTGAAAGATCGCGTGCATTCGGTGGTTCGCAGTAGCGCTTGTTTCTGGATGGGCACTAATTATTGGGGCTGACTGGTTTTTCCAATCGACAACGCGAATATAATCCGGGAATTAACTATCAGGCCACTACCGGTGAGACACCCTCAAGAACATTAAAACCGGTATCTCAGTTGCTGCTTTTGCGCTGAAAGGCCCGTGTCATCGACAATCGGGCTCGTGATTATGCAGGCCATGGCAACAGCCAACCCCAGTTACCTTCGCGGTAGAAGATTAGTAGCGAGAGCATGCCATAGCGAGGGCTTTTACGATCATGTGAGGCACATACGTTTTTCATACGTACGAAAATGATCGATGATTATTATCGCCCTGGGCGCACCGTCAGGACGCGTTCGCAGGTAGTAGAGGTTCTGCCGCGCAGGCTCCTACCCTCCATCATTCTTTTACAACATCCTCCCCACTTTTCTGTTACGTTCTGCGGTGATACTGGTGCTTTTGCTACTGCCGCCACTGCCATTCATCGCATGCCGATTTCGCAGCGTGCTTTAAAACATTGCTAAGATCGCATAAACCAGATGCAAAACTGCAACGACATGTTTGTAGTATGAATGGCGGGTAAGCAAGTGGTCTGATGCTAACCCGATCTATTGATTTTCCAGACTCATCCTATAAACTCTTTAGCTTGTATGGAAATATCCTCTGACCAAAAATACATACAGTTCCGGATCTAAAAATCCGAATTTTTTCCCCGGCCAACAGTCAAACGGCCGTAGTCACAAATTACCCACTTAATCTTAACCTGAACATATACTGAATGAGGAAATTTGAATGAAACGATCCAAATGGCAAATAACCCGACTTGCCGGCATATTTGCACTGAGCCTATTCCTGGCTGCGTGCGATTCCGACGACGACGACGACGGCATTGTTGATCCGCCTGCCGAGGAAACTCCCACAGAAACAGACGGTGATGGTGGTGACGGCGGCGATGGCGGCGATGGCGGTGACGGTGACGGTGACGGTGACGGGAGTGAATTGAACCCTAACCTTGAGACAGTCTCCATTGCCCTGGACAGCACATCTACCGTTCCTCCCGCTAATGTCGATGGCGCGACTGGCACCGGTTCATTCTCGGTCGACACGGCGACAGGCGCTATTTCCGGATCTGTTACGGTCTCCGGTACGACTGGCCAACCTACAATTGCTCACATACACGAGGGTGGACCCGGCGTAGCAGGCCCCATTCTGATCACCCTGGATAGCAATGCTGACGGTACCGTCTGGACTACTCCGGAAGGCGCGACGCTTGACGCCGCTGGAATAGCCTTGTTTGAGGCTG
Source organism: uncultured Granulosicoccaceae bacterium (assembly GCA_964574535.1). Lineage (GTDB taxonomy): Bacteria > Pseudomonadota > Gammaproteobacteria > Granulosicoccales > Granulosicoccaceae. The sequence goes on from CAZNOB010000411.1 coordinate 1,372, forward strand.
GCGAGCTCTACGTGAATGTTCACACTGAAGCCAACGCGCCAGGAGAACTGCGAAGTCAGCTGGTTGATTCAGCCACAGCTGCTCCTGCTCCAGGTAGCATTACAGTTACACTGACCAACACTTCTGAATTTCAGCCGATGACACCACCCGTGGTGATCCTGCACAACGCACCCGGCGCCGATAACGGAATTCGAATCTTCGAAGTGGGCCAGCCTGCGATCAATGAAGTAGTCGAAATCGCCGAGAACGGTAACAACGCACCACTGGTTGAATTAGGCGGATTCCAGCTGGATGGCGGAGCAGCAAGCGCATTAGCAGTTGGATTTGCAGATCCGGATGCCCCCGGCCCACTGCTGCCTGGCGCATCTGCGACAGTCAACCTGGACGTGGAATCAAGCGATCAGGTAATGACAATTGTCAGCATGGTCGTCTGTACTAACGATGGTTTTAGCGGTGTTGATTCGCGCCCACTGTCGGCCGATGCAACTGAGACTTTCACTGCCCCCATCTATGATGCTGGTTCAGAGTCAAACGTACTTACACTGAACTACTGGGTTCCCCCGTGCAGCCCGGATGGCGAAAGTGAGAATATCACTGATGATGAAGGCGGCTCTATCACTGCGCACCCAGGTCAGTCCGGTTCAGAAAATCCCAATTTCGATTTTGAAGCTGGCACTGAGTACCTTGAAGTAACTATTACACGCAATTAATTTGCGTCCATTATGATGTGTAGAAAGGCCGCTGATTAGCGGCCTTTTTTATGTCTCGATACGATCAGCCTTGTGTTCGCCTGCAAGATCTAAACGACCAGGACACACTGCTTTGCGTTTTCGTCTGGTTGCCGTACTTCCACGTTGTTATCGGTCACGAGTATCCGAGCTTTGTTCTGGCGGACGGCTCGCAGAGCAAATCAGGTTATTTAGGGTTTGATGCTATTTCTAACGGGATTTAACGATACTCTAGTCCCCGGATCGAAACTAAGGACTGTTTACCCTGGGTTGCATAAAGTTTCGGCCCAAAAACCTGTGTTGCCTTCTATAGCAGCATCCAAGACCTCTACTCCTTTTCTGAATCTCAATTAGAATGAGGCTCAATCCAGTAAAACTCCGTGCAGCACCTTATACTCCGCTCTATTTACTTCTGATATGCGACATTTTATGCCACACCAGGGTTTATTGAACGCCAGTGCACATTAATCGGCCGATCCCTAAACGCCCGAGACAGGCTACATTTGTCGGTTGATTGATTCGTTGCACCAGCCCACAGCGCGCAGCTATCGATTACTCCTGAATCAATTCCGCATACTCCCCACGCAACCGGAT
>CAZNOB010000412.1:0-2691 GCA_964574535.1 uncultured Granulosicoccaceae bacterium
CTGTGGTTGCATCGTCTCTTGCCGTAGAAAAAGCCAATTTTTTTGGAGTCAGCGTTCCGTCGATATCAAATACAACAGCCTGATTCTGTTTTGGCGGCGCTTGCTGAATGTCATGGGCTTTTAACGAGCAACCTGAACATAAAATTGCCAATAACATGATACTAAGTTTTCGCATGGAATTCGTCATTGCCTGGTGTGGGGTGGATTATGTCTACGTAGAATACGAGTATTTTGGCCGGACAGCCATTTTATCTAGTGAGAAAGATTATATCGACAGATCTATGTTTAGAGCATAGGCGCTCAATAAAATGAGTGTCTCGATAAGCGCAGATTATTTTTCTTTCGATCGATATCAAAGGCAAGCTGCCGTCTATGGCTGAAAAAAACGTTCGCTATCGCTACGGGTTGGAAAAATACCGTCAACCTTACTAGTCGCTCCAGTACTAAACTAACCACCAAAAGGCCTTGCACCGTCTGCTTGACGATAGACACAGCTTGACCATCGCTCAATATCGGTATCAATCTGTTTAACTTGCGCCAATTGATTGTAGAATTCATCAACTGATTCTCCACTCACCAGCCCGAGTAGTGACCCCAGCACAGAACCACGATGCGCATTTTCTCCGCCCAGATTCGTATTAATAAGCAAGGCCCTTTTAGGATCCTTAAAATGGCGGGCGGCAAGGTAACAGACACTTGGCCATGAATCGGTGATGTAACACGCCAAAGAATACCGCCCACCGACAATGGTCATGTCTTCAGAGCGATATCGAATTACATTCTCTTCCGCTGTGGTTTCAGAATCCCGGGCAAGTCCATAACGCAGACCATTGATATTACCGCCATCCACCACAGCAGCGGCATCACACAGCATATCGATAATTTCCTGGTCATCAGCACCTGTGCGATTCAACAGCAAACCCATTAGCTTCACGTAAGCGTCAACCACCTTCATCAATAACTCATCAGGATGCGTTGACCACACATGTTGTCTACAGATAGCCTGTACCGATTTGACAGGCCTTGTGGGTAAAAGCGCCAACGCCAGTGGCGCAACAGTGACCAACCCTCCCATGGATGGCGTGTCGTGAGTAACTGCCCCACAATCCTCTACTGGCTTGCCGGCAACCAGATTTGCAAAAAATCCGCGGTGGTAGCTTTCTGCATAGGTATCGGGGTGCTGAGGTGGATCAGCGGTCATAAATTCTATGTAGTGATTTAACCAGTGCTTTGCATCGTATTCGAACTCTGGATCTTTGCTTATCTGCTGTGCTGTCCAATTTAGTAACAGATGTGCACACCACGTGTTCAAGGTATTTTCACCCGCACCAAGGCCCTGATGATAGTGCACTTGCTTTTGATTCCAGTAGCCTCCCTTTCCTTTTAGGATGACATCTCCAACTATTTGCTGCGAAGGCTTACTGTGTCGCGCAGATCGTCCCCCGCCACTGGTTGAATGCAGCGACATTATCGAGCCTGGATGCACCAAAGGTGCAGCCGAAAGATGCCGGATTCCGCTAGGTGGAAATGCCCGTAAAATATCCGCCGGACGGTAATACCAGTGCACTGGCATTGACAAACTATCTCCGACAAAAAGCATCTTTAGAGCACTAATAGCTCTCTTTCTGCCGGATAACTGACGTGAACGGCTATTCGTTTCCATGGATTTAACTGTGCTAATCAGTGGCGGCCTTCATAGTAACTCACTCACATACTTTCCGGGACACTCATGGGACTGAGTACAGGTTGCGAAGGGCTTTTCTAATCCGGTTTCGCCTGCATCCACACTAGTTAAACCTTTAAATCTTCACAACCATTTTGCCGAAGCTTTGACCAAGCAAAACATCATTGAGTGCGCCGGGCGCATTTTCCAGACCCTCTACCACTTGCTCTTTATACTGAACCTTGCCATCTGCCAGCCAGGTTTTCATATCTGCAGCGAACTCCCGGTAAAGGCTATGCGGAAAGCTGTCAAAGATAATAAAACCCTGCACCTTCACTTTCATGCGCAAGATAGTACCCATAATCATCGGGCCATGATCAGGCCCTTCCGGCAGGCCTGTCAGATTATACCAGGACACCACACACCGGCATACGTGCAAACTCGTTTAGCAACGGCAGTACCGCGTACAACACCTTGCCGCCGACATTTTCAAAATAGACATCGATTCCATCAGGGCACGCCGCTTTTAATTGTCCGGCCACGTCATCTGACTTGTGATCAATGCAGACGTCAAAACCCAGGTTATTGACCACGTGAGCACATTTTTCTGTACCGCCTGCAATACCCACCACGCGGCAGCCTTTTAGCTTTGCTATTTGTCCAACAGTAGCGCCAACAGGACCAGCGGCCGCCGCGACAACTACAGTTTCTCCTGCCTTGGGCTCACCAATTTTTAACAGACCCGCGTAGGCGGTATAACCAGGCATACCGAGAATACCGAGGGACCAGGAGGGGTTCTCAGGGCTCTTACCAAGGTTCATTACACCGGTGCCGTCTGAAACGGCGTAATCTTGCCAACCGCTACCGTGTAACACATGATCGCCTACAGAAAAACCATCAACACTTGAACTGACCACCTCTGCAACGACCTGACCTGTCATCACCTCGCCAATCCCTACAGGCGCTGCGTATGATTTTGAATCATTCATACGGCCACGCATATACGGATCAAGCGACAGGTAGACCGT
>CAZNOB010000413.1:0-2667 GCA_964574535.1 uncultured Granulosicoccaceae bacterium
AATGTCGAGAGGTTAGCACCTCGAGAACAGTAAATCAATTGTATATCAATTTGCAGCTGATTGATGACTGTCCATTGTTTGTTTCCGTAAACAACGCCTGCGTAGGCAATATTTTTGTTCGGTTTTTTGAAGCCCATGAGGTTTTTTTTAGCTGCCTCACTCTGCGCTATGGTGGAGGAGATACAAAAGTGGAGTTCTTAATAATCGTAAGCGATTGGCACCATGATTCACGCATTTAGATGTTATCGATCAAGATGCTTATACCCGAAGGCGTACTATTTATTGGATCGCCCGCCATCGTGTTTGATGCAGGTGATGTAACCTGGGTGTTATCAATACTAAATCAGGAGTTAATTTGATCAATAAATCCAGCTATTTCTTTTGCCACGATATCACCTGCTTCAAGCATCAGGGAGTGTTTGTAGCGTGGCAGTATTTTTAGCTCTGCATTTGGCAATGCATCGGTGATAAGCTGGTTCAATCGCGGGTTACAGCCACCGTCATTTTCACCGGTGAGCACAAGTGCCGGTGCGGTGACCCGATGTAGCCATGGTGCCATTTCGGTATTCGCATAGATTTTAAATACATTTATAAAAACCCCTGGATCGGTGTCGATTACCTGTTTAAGTCTATTCTCAACAACGGGTTTATTAAGCTTGATGAATTCATCGGTAAACCATCGATCAGTCAGGGTTGGCAGAATATTCGGGATGCCCTGTTTTTCCATTGCTTCTACAACTCCCCGAACCTTGCGACTGTCATCTTCAGTGCGAAAGGCCGCAGTTGAAAGAAGACCCAGTGACAATACCCGGTCAGGGTAGGCCAAAGCGTAAGCAGGACCAATCATGCCGCCCAGTGAGTGCCCGGCGAAGTGAGCCTGATCGACGTCCAGCTGGTTTTGAAGTGCGTGTAGATCTGCGACCAGATCATCCAGACCAAACTCACACATAGGGAGTGGTGACTCACCGTGGCCACGTAAATCATAGCTTATCACGGTGAACTTCCGGCTAAGTACGGGCAACGCTTTAGCCCACGTATTTCTTGCAGCGCCAATGCCATGAATCAAAAACAGGGGCGGGCCATTACCTTCTATAGAATATTCGCAAGGTATCACGTTGCTCATCAAAATATTTTCCGACTATGACCTGGTGTTGGTGTTGGTGGAGGGGGTGATGGTTTTGGCAGGTGTGGTGCAAAAGTGTGGCATCACATCTTCTGCAAAACACTGTATTGAATCCAGCGTTTCCTGAGCCGCCAATCCGAAGTTGGGATTTAATATTACCCGATCTATACCAAGTTCTGCATACGGTGCTAATTTATCGATCATCTCCTGTGGTGTACCAATTAGAAGGCTGTCTGCGAGTTCGTTTATCGGGGTGTTGCATGGCAGTTCTTTGATCATGCCTTTTTCTACCAGCCCCGGACCGGTAAATATGTTATCAAAGCGACCGTAGTATCGGTGAGCCTGAGCAATTTTCTTTTTACGTTCAGACTCGTTGCTTGCTACATGTGAGACACGCGATAGAGTGAGCGTTAGTTCATCGGCGCCAGGCCCCATTTCATTTTTCGCGCGTATAAAAGCATTCACTTGATCAAGTAGTAACTGATGATTGCCCGACAGCGGGGTTGTCTGAATGTGAAATCCGCGTTTGGTACAGTGGTAGATGCCGTCCGGGTTCATGACCGCCATCATCATCGGTGGTCCGCCAGGTGTTTTAGGGCGCGGCATAATGGTGATTGGATCAAACTGATAATAGTTACCGTTCCAGCTGACGTCTTCCTCAGTCAGCAACGCCTGAAGTACTTCCAGTGACTCGTTAAAGCGTGCCTGAGTTTCATCCATGGGGATGCCAAGACGCTCCATCTCATATCGAAACGCGCCGCGCCCCACTCCAAGTAGTAATCGGCCTTCTGTAAAGATATCTGCTACCACTATCTCACCGGCATACGTTCGCATGTCGTGAAGAGGCAGTACCACGATAGACGTCATTATTTTTAATCGACTAGTCATTGCCGCTATTTTTACGGCGAACATTAGTGGTGCCGGCATCATCAGGCAATTAACCAGATGATGCTCTGTTACTGATACCGCATCGAATCCCAGCTTTTCAGCAAGCACTGCCTGATCAAGCATATCGTTGTAAACGCGTTCACCGCCGTAGTGTTTGTCAGGGTAATCTGCTGATAGCTGTACGCTGAATAACAAGGTTCAATCCCTTTAAAATGGGGGAGACGTGCCAATGACAACAAACATGGTATTACGCACACGGCTGCCCATCAATTGCCAGGTATGGAATGTCGTTACGGGGGAACTTAACTTGCTGAATTCATGAATAGCCTGTTTACAGCTGTGACATTAACGTGTAGTTTGAACGTAAATAAAAAGTTACGGGAAATGATGAAAGACCGACAGCTGTCTCGAAAAACCATGGCGTTTGTACTGGCGGGTGGCAGAGGTAGCCGGTTAAAAGAATTGACCGACATCAGGGCAAAGCCAGCCGTTTTTTTTGGTGGCAAAACCCGTATCATTGATTTTGCCCTGTCCAATGCGCTCAATTCGGGTATCCGCCGCATCGGTGTTGCCACGCAATATAAAGCGCATTCGTTAATTAGGCATTTACATCAGGGTTGGAGTTTCTTTCGTGCAGAACGCAACGAAGGTCTGGA
>CAZNOB010000414.1:0-2663 GCA_964574535.1 uncultured Granulosicoccaceae bacterium
CAACAACTGGATAAGATCGCCGCTTCGGGCGATCTATCCTATTCGTTATACGCAAGTCTAGTTTTCTAAATACCGCGATCTACCAGCTTGCCTTTGTACCAATATTTGGTAATATTAATGTAGTTTTTACGGAATGGCTACTATGAGTAAGAATACAAGCATTTCACTTGGCCCACACTTTGATAAGTTTATTGAAAAACAGCTCAAATCCGGGCGATATGGCTCTGCGAGTGAAGTTGTTAGAGAAAGCCTCAGACTGCTTGAAGAGACTGAAAAGAATAAAAACGCATTAAGGAAAGCCCTTATCGCTGGCGAGAAGTCAGGAATTGCAGGCCCAATTGATTTGGATAAAATTAAAAAAGCTGGGCGTGCAATAACTAAGAGTAAACGCAAGAGTGCATAGTGTTGTACAAAGCTCACAAGCAGAACAAGACTTAATTGATATTTGGGTTTACACCGCTGAGGAATGGAGCATTGCCCAAGCAGATACATACTTGGAAGACTTGGTTGCCAGCATTGAACGTTTACAAGAACATCCGATGATAGGGACCTCCAGAGATGACTTACGAATGGGCTACAGAGTCCTAACCGTAAGCCAGCACTTAGTGTTCTATAAAGTCTCTGAAGATGAAGTGGAAATAATTCGAGTTCTGCACAAAAGCGTCGACAGTCCGAGGCACCTGTAACTCGTTTTTTATCGTATAACGAGGCTGTAGAAAAACAAGTTCAGACGAACATCGCCGTCCCCGAATATTTTCGGTCGCGTTTTATGCATTCTAAGCGCTTGACTCTATTTTATCGTCTGTTTTCTCAACAATCCCGTTCGACGCTCATATCGCCTTACATTGCCTCGATTGTTGGCTTGTTTCTCTGCTTTCATCAATTTCATCACCTTACTTATACCGCCATACTCTTGTCCATACCATAGCGCCAATATTTGCCTATGTTATGCACCAGCGCGTAAAGCGTTCCTTGCCCTGTTACTTTATCTTTTCCACGCAGACTCAGTTTATCCAATCCGATATTACTTGCAATGTTCCCGAACACTGGCTCTATTATCCACATTCGTTTGCCGTATTCTTCTGCCCCTCGTTCACTGTCTACCTTTTGCTTCATCAAATCAGAGTAATTTGCCTTCGCCGTCTCTTTGTTTAGAAACTGAATCTGTCGACCACGGCTCGTCACCGGGTTCTGCATACACTTCGATGACAATTTACATTCCCTGCAGTCTGCAAGCTTACCCCTGAACCGGGAGTACGTGCCACGCTCTGCATCCTCTCGCTCTCCGTGGTACATCAACTCCTTGCCTGCCGGACAGATACATGTCTTCGCTACCAGGTTCACTTTGAACTCACTCTTGGGAATCTGGTCACTGCTCTTTGCCCGATCACTTGGATTCTTTTTGTGTTTCTGTTTATGCTCCTGATACGTCTTCGAGTCTCCGACACCTTACTGACGTTGACGGAAGTTTCCGTCTGGTATGATTGCGTCAACCCCTTTTTCAAACACATACTTCATATTCTTTTCACTGAAAAATCCTGTGTCTGCCGTCAATACCGTTTCACCATCCCCAAGGTCCATCGACAGATTAGTTTCGATTGACTCTATCATTGGCTCCAGCGTGTGTTGTTCCGGGCCACTGCCAAACCCCTCTATACCTAGTACTAACTGGTATTTTTAATCTGCTGCCGTCACCAGATTAAAACCCTGTATCGTGCCTTTGTTCGTTTTCATCTTGGCACTTTCGTTGTCAGTGACGTTACTTTGAACTTCCTTTTTACTATTGCCTGCCCCTTTCCTGGGTTCGTTTGCTGCCAGAAAGTCCTCGAATTTCTGTGCGTTCTTCAACAGGGTGTCTACCTTTTGTTGTGCTTTTTCTGGTAACTCGGTCTTTTGGCTATCGCTGTCGCAATGTTTGACGATGATTTGATTGGCCACCTTTCGCAACTTTTCCATCTTGTGACGCATTTTCTCATGCGTTCCACTCCATTGCTTTGAGGCATCTGATGGCAGTTTACATCCATCAATTGAGAAGTGTTCTTTGCCTATCAACCCGCTGTTGTCGCACACCAGCAGCACTCGCGTGAATACATCAACAATTGCTTGCGGTTTACTGCTGACAAAATCTGCAATTGTCGTGAAGTGTGGAGCCTCTCCACCGGCAAGAGCCATAAACTTTAAATCGGTTCGACAAAGGGAATCGATGGCACGGCTTGAGGTAATGCCACGTGAGTACGCATAAAGGATGACACGGAGTAACAGCTTTGGGTCGTAGGTGGGACGCCCACCATGATCGTTTTTGTAGGTGGCTTTGAATGCACTTAGCATTGACTCGCGTTCAAGCAGTACATACAAACAATATTCGAACGTGTCTTCACCTATTACTTCAAGAAAGTCCACATCGAGGAGCTTGCGTTGACGAATATTGTCGGGCTTGAAGTTGGGCATCAGCCGCTCCTAGTACAAATTTACGCTATTTTAGTACGCTTGGACCTTTATTTGTAGGATTTAGGGAGTTTTCCTACAGCCTGAACGTCGCGCTCAGCCGCAGTGTATGCGATGGCGGTTTGCATGATAAAATGTGAGGCACGAACATTCATGCAAACTGACAGCGCGTACACTGTCGGCTCTGCAGCGCCTTATAGTTCTTCCGTTCCATTTAT
>CAZNOB010000415.1:0-2652 GCA_964574535.1 uncultured Granulosicoccaceae bacterium
AAGCAATCGATCTATCGCTTTCGCGGTGCTGATATAGACATCTACCTGCGTGCCCGTGGCAGCGCAAACGGCGTATATTCTATTGATAAAAACTGGCGTTCATCAGCCCGGTTGATCAATGCGTTGAATACGCTTTATGCGCTGTCTGACCAACCATTCGGCAGTGTTGATATTCAATACCAGCCAGTGACCGCTGGTGGAGGTGCTGAAGGCAATGCGTTAACCGTTGGTAAAAAAATACTGCCACCAATTCAGTTTGATTATATCAAGGTGACTGGTGATAAATTGCCAAATAATCCTGTTTCCGAACAGGCTTTGGCAGACGTCTGTGCCCGTCGCGTGGCGTGGCTGCTCAACGACGCACAAGCTACATTGGGTAACACCCCTGTAAGCTCGAAAGATATTGCCATACTGGTGTGGAGGAATGATCAAGCGCAATTGATCAGGCAAGCGTTGTCAAGGCTGGGGATAAGCAGTGCCATGCAATCGCGAGAGAGCGTACTTAATAGCCCCGAAGCGCTGGACATGCTGGCGTTTCTTCGAGTACTTGCACGCCAGGGCGACACAGCCAGTTTAAGCCGGGTGCTGGTCTCGCCACTTGGCGGCTATGGTGCAGAGGAGCTACTGCAACAGCGCAATGATGCTGTAGCCTGGCAACACATAGAAGACAACGTTGATCGTTGCCGTGATCAATGTCGACAGGCCGGACCGCTGGCTGCCATGCTGCAATTTATGTCGCTGTTTAACACTCGTGTTCGTGCGCTGGGGTCCAATGCCGCTGACTCACGCGGAATAGACCGCATGCTGGGTAATTACCTGCACCTGGCCGATGTACTACAGACTGCCTGGCAAGATCAGCCTGATATCCGTGCACTATTGCAAACCGCACAGCGTTGGCGCGAACAAGGGGCCGCAGAGACCTTACAGCTCAGGCTGGAAAGTGATGAAGCGCTGGTGCAGATTGTCACCGTGCATAAATCCAAGGGCTTGCAATACCCGATAGTCATGCTGCCATTTGCCTGTATGGGTAAAGACCCGGTGGTTAAGGGTGATGCCATAAAGTTTACCGAGAACGGTTTACCGCGCCTTGATGTAGGTTCCGATCAACAGGAAGACCGCCGAACCACAGCAACGCGGGCTGAGGCAGATGAAGCACTACGTACTTTGTATGTCGCGCTAACACGTGCAGAGCAAAGTTGCTGGATAGGCGTTACCGCCAATAAAAATGTAAAGCATGCGGCCTTGTGGAAACTGATGGAGGTCTCTTTTGCGGGCAAAGCAGATCTTGACGTTTATCAGCATGCGATCGAAGAAGCACTGGCTAAGCTATGCAGTCTGAGTGCAGATATCGCCATCGCTGAAATGCCGGTAACACAGGGTATGCTGGAGTTTTCCAGCGCTAAGGCTAAATCCTATACCGCCCGCAATGCTCTGCGTCAGGTCTATGCAAGCTGGCGGGTGGGCAGCTATTCTGCACTGGCGCGCGGTGCAACGCACGCTGTGGAGCGCCCGGATCACGATGCCGTCGATGTACCCGTGTTCAAACCCGAAACTGTTGATCACACAAATCCTTTTCATTTCCCGCGTGGTGCTGATGCCGGTACGCTGGTGCATGCGGTGTTCGAACATCTGGACTTTCGCAGCACAGGCAGTATTGATCTGCAAGCCTATGCAGAGCGGCACCTGCGTGCCCATAGTATTGATACCATCTGGGCGCCGGCGTTGTGTCATCTGGTGGCTAACACATTAAACACCCCTTTAGCTAAAAATGGTTTCACACTCAGTGCGCTGGACAGCAAAGACAGGCTGGATGAGCTTAGTTTCCACTTCCCGGTCAGTGCGCTGGAAGCTGGTGGCCTGGAAAAACTGTTGCAACAGTACAGTGTGATAAGTGCTGACGATGGCTTGCAGTTTGATCGTCTGGACGGATACATGACAGGCTTTATTGATCTGACCTTTCGCCATGAGGGCAAGTGGTATATCGCAGACTATAAATCAAACCATCTGGGTTACACAAAAGACGAATACAACAACAATGCTCTGACCGCCGCCATGCAGCACCATCGATACGATCTGCAATACCTGATCTATTCAGTGGCTTTGCGACGTTATTTAAAAGCGCGGCTGCCGGGTTTTGATTCGACGCGTGACTTTGGTGGCGTGTACTACCTGTTTGTGCGCGGCATGCCCGGTGAAACATCAAACCCGACAGAGTCGTCACCCCACACCGGGGTTTATGTTGCACGCCCGCCGGAAAACTTACTGCAGGCACTGGATCAGCTGTTAGGCGGAGGCACTTCCGATGCGTAACGTAGTCAAAGAACAGCTAGCTGAAGGTACAGTTAACTCTGCTGACATAGCATTTGCCGATCTATTAATGACGTTGGCTAAAACACCCTCTGATGAACTGTGGACGGCCTCTGCACTGGCCAGTGCGGCAGTTCAGAACGGCGATGTGTGCATTGTGCTGAATGATCTGGCTAACAGCATTGAAAATACAGACGCCACCGCGCTGAGTTCCGCATTGCGGGAAAGTGGCATCGTACAAGCGCCGGAGCTTCCGGTACTTCTACCCCTGGTGCTGGATGATGCGGGGCGATTGTATCTCGCACGCTACTGGCAGGAAGAACGCGATCTTGCAGAAGCCCTGCA
>CAZNOB010000416.1:0-2649 GCA_964574535.1 uncultured Granulosicoccaceae bacterium
ATCTGCTTAGAAAATTGTATCCTCGAACCGAAAAAATCCGTATCAGTGATAAGCCGGTTCGTTACTTAACCAGAAAACAAATTCGTGAAGAAGTTATAGTCGGTGATATAGCGGGGGTTTTACTACCCAACACCCAATGTGCAAATGCAGCCTTCAACGAAACGGTAGTAAATTACCTGAATAACAAGCTCGCGACGCTACGTCCTGAGCATTTGAAAGCATGTTGCCAGCAGGCGGATAACGCTATGGGTCAGGTGCTACCGGGCGTTGTACTTGTGGCAGATGGTGCAGTTTCCGTGGATTGTCTAATTGCCGCGGTAAAGCTTGGCTACGTCAACCACGTGGTCATTGATGATGATCTGGCACAGGGTATTGAATCACGAATTAAATGAGCGCCTTTAAATTTGGGAGTTGATACCGCCAATCGATCAACCAATCAATCCCACTTTTAGAAAATTAAGTGGGCAGTGGTTTAATGGTGAGGATGATAGGTTGTAGCCGATAGCCGATAGCCGATAGCCGATAGCCGATAGCTGATAACCGATGTCAGTCGTTATTGTCAGCGTGAGAATAACTCAGGCTGCTAGTCAGCGGCACGTGTTGCCTGGCAGCACGATTAGGGTGTACGAATGTGCTTTCTGGAAGTGTAGAACTGCAAAACTGGATTTGCGGTTGAAAACGGCAAATATTTCAAGGATGAGCTGTGCAAGAAATAACTAAATCGGTAAACGATTTTATTACCGATATATACGGTACTGTCGTCGATGCGACTCGGTGGCAGGAAGTTCTAGATCGGACGGCAAGGATCGCGGGTGCCAAAGCAGCTAATATCTGCCTGGTGGATCATGTTGCCGAAGAACTAAATTCACAATTTATGTGCGCCGAAACCGATCGCTTCTACCCTGTATACATGGGGAGTCCGCATATGGAAAGCGAACTCAAAGCGGTGGCCAGACTGCCCATGGTGCAGACCAGTCCGGGGTTTCACAAAACCACTGACTACGTAAAAAAAGCTAACACAATTTTCCAGGACGAACCGATAGATCTCTCTGAATCAGAGGCCTGGCTATATAACGAGTGGTCTGTTGCGTCCAGATACATTTGCAGGCTTAACATTCAGCCTTCCTATCTGGATATGCACACCTTGATGTTTGATGATAGAGCAGCTGAAAAGTGTGAGGCGGGGATAAAAAAAGTCGATTTACTCACTTCGCACCTTGCCAAAGCAGTGGAGTTATCACGACCGTTTCTGCTGCTGAAAAGCCGTTTTCAGGCAACACTTGATGTATTCAATCGGTTTCATTTGGGTGTGTTTATAGTTTCTTCCAGTGGTTCAGTTGCAATGAAAAATTCTGCAGCAGACAGAATACTGGACTCGGCTGATGCAATATCATTGAGTGCCAGCGGACAACTTAAATCAAGTCCGACCACCAGTTCTGTCAGGCTTGAAAAAGTGATTAAGAATGCTCTGGATGAACAGTCGGATGGCGTATTCAATCACTCTACAGAGCTTGTGATCCCACGCAGGTCACGTGCGACATCCTATCTTGCTGAAATTACACCGCTGTATGAACCGACTGTGGTAGGTCCGCTCGGCGGGCTAATGCTCATTGTAATTGATCCGGATTATAGAAAAATCGTCAGTACACAGGGGATGAAGCAGATATTCGGCCTCAGCCGGGCTGAAGACAATGTCTGTCAGTTGTTGGTCGAGGGGTACACGACCGAAGAGATTGCAGAAGTTCGCAGCGTGTCACCGATTACCGTTAAAAATCAGGTCAAGGCGGTTCTTGCAAAAACTAACAATCGAAGCAGGAGTGCATTGATTCGACAGGCCTTGTCGATCAATTTGCCAGTAGATGAACGGGAGCCTGATGTGTTGTAAATATGGGTTCAACTTGCCGGTGACAGTTTCCCTTACTGTTAGTAAATCCTGGAGTTGCATAAAATTCCAGCCCAAAACCGCTACGTCGCCTCTATAGCAGCATCTAAGGCGCTGTACTGACTTTTTCTGAACCTTACTTAGAATGACCAGGCTCAATTCAGTAGAAATTCCGTGCAGCACCTTATATACCGCTCTATATGCTTTTGAATTCGAAATTTTGTGCAACACCAGGGTTAATACACGGAACACTGATTCAAGGCATATAGGGGAGGGGGAGGAAAAACTTTGAATTTTGATCCGTTGGGACCATGGAAAGCAAAACATGAGTGCCTAGAATGCCTGCATGATGTTTTACACCGGGCTGGAGTCCGGACATGTAGCCAACAAGGAAGGCGCGCTCAATGGCTTTATTTGATGTTCTTGCATACTGTGCTGTATTGGCAGGACTAACTGTCACCCCCGGACCGTTAACCGCCATACTGGCAGCAAAGGCTCTCGCAAATGATCGTCTCGGTGCTTATGCGTTCAGCTTTGGTATTGCCCTTGGGGACACACTAATTAGTGCTCATCCAGAAACAAGCGCTACTGCGAACCACTGAATGCACGCGATCTTTCACCGACTACATGTAGTTATTTAGAATGACTAAACGCCCACATGTAGTCGGTAAAATCTCACGCACCTCAGTGATTCTCGCTACGCCCCTGTTTTTGGATGGGCACTAATTATTGTGTTGATTTGCCTGGGACTTAGCGTCTGGGTTCAA
>CAZNOB010000417.1:0-2646 GCA_964574535.1 uncultured Granulosicoccaceae bacterium
TTATCCATCAATTCAATTTTTGACTACTGCACATCCATTGATAAACCTTGACGAAAATCCATGGAATGCTCAGTAGAAGCACGGCGGCAATCAACAGGGACAACGCCAATCGGACTGCAAGGCTAAATTTAAACGCTTTGATTATTTGCATTGCCATGATCAGCATAAAAAAAGCGACACAGCGACCGATCATATCAACTCGAAGCTCCGTTGCAGACAGGTGCAACATGCGCCGCATATGCCATGGCACCTTCAATCCATCGCGCTGGAGTTGCAGAGCTCTTTTTTGTTTATACGGAAGTGTCATCAGAGAGATGTATCCAACAAATAATATCGCTATGAGTGGCAATACAATATCAATCAATTCCAAATTCAAATTCAAATTGCTCACTGATTATTCCCCGTTGCGGGCAACCGTACAGATTCTCCTGGTTGTGTGAAAAATACTGTAGGCGTTGTGGGTTTTTTTCGGCTCAATTTATCACACGAATAATGCAAGCAGTACCGACACCCTGTCAATCACTCGACGTAATGATATGCAAGTGCCTCGCACCTGATTCAAGCGCTACCACCCCGCCCCCTTAATCCCCACATCGAATAGATCCCGAAAATCGGACCCAACGCCAGCAACGCCATTAACCACGGCCAGCCAATCACAGCTGCTACTGCCGGTGCCAGTTGCACAGTGATGGTGGTTAACGCAAAGCCAAGCGCTGTTTGGAAAGTCATCAATGATCCTGCATTTTCAGCAGGAGTAAAGTCTGCAACCAATGCTGAGAATTGCGCAGAGTCCGGAATGATAGAAATACCCCAGATTAGCGAAATAAGAATCATCAGCCAAACAGGACCACCAAAAAAGAGCGCAAACAGCAACGCAGATGATCCACTGACCACCATAGTTATAATGGTCAGTTCAGCCTTGCCGATAACATCTGCCATGCGACCGGCTACCGCGCAGCTGACGGCACCGCTGGCAATCACAAAAAAGGTAACCAGCTTTGCCAGGTCTTGTGCAGAATCTGCATCAATTTGCTGCGAGAAACTTATCGCCAAAGCAAATCCAACCCAGGCCCACATAACATATAGCTCCCACATATGCCCCAGGTAACCACCAAATGCACGTCTGACGTCACGGTTGGTCCAGGCATAGTTTAAAGTACGCATGTCAAACCTGGCGGAAGTCGCATGCAATGGACCATTTTCGGTGAACAGGATAAGTACTCCTGCACAAGCCGCAAGCAGGCAGGAAACTACAATAGCGCTGCGCCAGTCTGCCCCTCCAAACCAGGTAAGCAAATACGGTGCGGCCGAGCCAAGCGTCAGCCCGCCAACCAGCAAACCGACCAAAAATCCACGGTGTTTTTTACTCCAGCCAATCGCTATTTTCATACCCACCGGATACACACCAGCCAGGCAAAACCCGGTAAACCCCCGCAGCAAAATTGCCTGCATACTACCAACAGGCACCACCAATAGCATCGCTGTGGCAGCGGCCCCGAGCCAAACACTAATCGCAAACACCCACTTTGGCGGAAATCGATCCGAGATACCGGTAAACGCCGAGAACAACGCGCCTATCACAAACCCGCCCTGCACAGCAGATGACAACGCAGCGCTTGCACCGCTGGAAAGTGCAACCTCGCGCGTCATATCACCCAGAATTGCAGCGGTTACAAACCATAGCGCCATCGCTGCCACTTGCGCGATAACAAGAATGACCACGTTCTTAACGATTCCGCTGCCATGCTCACTTGAATACACATTTTTACCCTGCCCTGAAACAGTGGCAGGATTAGTCACAGCCATGTCACTTCCGCACAAATGACCTGGTGGCTGTTGTTGTTTAACTTGTGAGTCAAAATCAATGCTTGTACCCGTTAGTATGTTGACATTTATCGCATCCAGTGTGGTTCGTCACTTGATCAACCAAACCTATGGCAATGGAGCCAAGTGCCAGTTCAGGCTGGTGCCAACGGGCATAACATTGCCCGCCATATTCTGGACATCAATGGTTTGCCTCATATTAAGAAGGGAGTTTCAAAAGACATGCCGACAGACCACTATATCCCAGACCATAAACTCATGCGCCTTTGGACGCGAATCAATGATCAACCATCGGTTACATCCATCGCGGTCGCAGACCACAATTGCGGACACGCACCGCAATAACAATGATCATGCCCGATTGCATCGGGGAAAGACCTGCATCCATTAGTGCAGGATTTCCAAAGAAGCCGCAGCCTGACAAAAGCGCCAGTCCCGATTGATTACTCTTGTTGACACTGCCAATAGAGTTTGGCGCCAGTATGCTGGCTCTGCGAAAGTTCGGCGGATTGAAATTTATTGATGATGTTGCATATGCAAGTGGCGGTGTCAATCTTAGCTACTGCAGCGTTTACTGTAACTGGCGTATATTGGCTTGTGTGTACTAAATGAAACTTCTACCATGCAGTGCATCAGGGTAAATCATGGCATATTACCAGAGGTAATATCACTCAGGGTTTTTTCTTGAAATAATGTATTCCCTGTAAGTGGTATAGATACCGGACGCTATAATGATACTGCACCCCACAAGCGTCCAATGATCCGGTAGATCATTAAAAAACACATAGCCGTAAAAGGTACTCCATATGATCAACGTATAGT
>CAZNOB010000418.1:0-2619 GCA_964574535.1 uncultured Granulosicoccaceae bacterium
TTTGTGCGACCACTCAGCCCTTCGGGTGCCTGCGGCATTTTGAGAGTGATCATGGAAGAGGGTCGCGCAAACAGCCATCCATGGCTGACAGCGCTCTTTGCGCCATCCATGGCGCGCCGACCCACTTCCACGATCACTCTCAAAACTGATTAAACGCGGGTAAATCAAGAGCGAAAAGAGAGATGCATTGTCTGTACAGTAAGGTTCGGGGTAACACCAATTAGCGGTACACTGTAACTGTTACGTTGAAAGCAGGCCGGGTGAATTCCAGCGATGAAAATAGTGATACTGGGTGCAGGTGCAATGGGCTCCATTTATGCCGCACTAATGGCTGAAGCGGGTAATGAGGTTTGGGTGATTGACCCGTGGCACGCCCACACCGCCGCCATTCAGAATAACGGCTTGCGGGTTGAGGGCGCCAGTGGCGACAGGACTGTGCAGAATATCCGCGTTGCTAAACACATTGAAGAAGCGTCTTTAGCTGATCTCTATATTATTGCCACCAAAGCAGCAGCGGTTGGTGAGGCGGCCAGGTCTCTGTTGCCCGTGCTGACAGCAGATGCCGTGGTATTGACGATTCAAAACGGGTTAGGCTCTGGTGAAAGAATTGCTCGCCACTTGCCGATTGAACAGGTATTGCTTGGTGTTGCTGAAGGCTTCGGTGCGTCAGTGAAAGGGCCCGGCTACGTACAGCATACGGCCATGAAAATGATCCGTATCGGGTCAATGATCGGCAATAATGATAAACGACCGGAAAATATCGCCCAGGTGTGGCGTAATGCCGGTTTTAATGCAGAGGCCTATGCCGATATCGAACAGCTCATCTGGGAAAAATTTATCTGCAATGTGGCTTACAGCGCTCCCTGCACGGTGTTTAACAAAACGGTCAGGGAACTGATGGAAGATCCCCACGGACTCGAAGTTTCGCAAACCTGCGCTCGGGAGGCATGGGCAGTGGCTGTCGCAAAAAAGATTAACCTGACATTCAGTGACCCCGTTGAATATGTCACAGCGTTTGGTCGCAAGGTAGGAAACGCCAGACCTTCGCTGCTATTGGATCATCTTGCAGAACGTCCTTCAGAGATCGATGCGATTAATGGAATGGTGCCTGTGGTAGCGAAAGAAGCCGGGTTGGAAGCGCCCTATAATCAAGTTCTGAGTCATATTATTCGATCCCGGGAGTCTCTGTGGCATACCCGATAGATAATCAGACGCTATTGCTACACCGGCGTTCCTGTGGGTGCTTTACAATGTCCTCACGCAGCCACTGGAGATAAGCGGTGATTCCGGTTGACGAAAATCAATTTTCATTAAGCTCCCGCTCAGAGCCATCGCTCAGAGACCCGCAACAGGTCATGAAGCTGGCGCGGCTGGGGTCGTTTCATCAGACGCGATTGTCGTTTATGCGAGTGCTGTTACGTCGACTGGTAAAAGATAACTGGCAGTTTTCCCGGGGCCACTGGTTAGTGGATAATTCAGGGGTGGGTGTTGCCGTTTACACCGCTAAAGGTCCTGAGCGCAGTTATAGCCTGGTGGCATTTGCCAATAATCTTGATCCGGCGAAACGCTCGGACCGCGTCATTGCCGAAGAATGGGATGCCACTTTCACACTATTTGATGGTGTGCCAACGCAGGATGATATTGATCGCCTAAGCCGAAATGTGCCGGTTCAGGAGGCGGGTCGGGTATCTGGTTCTGAATTATCCCTGTCGCGTGCCAACAGATCAGTCAGATTGTTTGACTACGTCAGAAAAAAATTAGCCAATGGTGAACAACCGGATCCCGTTGAGCTCGATAAAGTGGGTTACCTGATGCGCACAACCGCCGTTTACGGTTCAGGTAAATTTGGTGCTGCGGATCGACGGTTTATTGCAGACCGAGAAGAGTTCGCCGCGCCATTCCAGAGTGAATTGCTTTCCGTTTTTATGATCCGTGCGTTCAGTACGGATATCGTTGAGCATCTGGCCCACTGCGATAACCCGAATAAATTTGTGCCACTTGATGCTGATATAAAACGGCGGCTGGGGATTGGAAACTCTACAGGGCTGGGGATGGCACCGTTTATAGTGAATCATCCTACTTTACTAAATAACTGGATTCTGGCGCGTGAAACCGCATTGAGTAATGTGCGTGCTATTGAATGGCCGGAACAATCTGACGTGTCTGCGTTTAAACAATTTCTACAGCGACAAATATCCGGTGTAGATGAATGGCAAACGGAACACGATTATCAACATCAAAAAATCATAGCGCTTGAATCTGACCTTAAACTACTCAAACAATGTACAGACACCGGGTTATCTTCTGAAAAACCGTTTCTTTGGAATAGACTTTTCCAATGGGCCGAACGCGAACTATCCCTGGAGGGGCAGGAGTGTCTGGTTACCCTGATGCTGGAGCTTTATCCGCAACAGGTAGACTATTTATCTGCGTCAATGAGCATTGATGAAAGCCTGCACTTTACCATCAATGGCCGGATGTCTCTGGCTGAAGTCACCACACTGATTCAGAACAACTACGGGTTTATCGATCAGTATGATCCGCAGTCCGGCACAGACAACGCGCGCTTTTGGTATGCCTCGGAAGAAAAGCTGGAACCGCGTCTGGGTGAGCGCTTTG
>CAZNOB010000419.1:0-2593 GCA_964574535.1 uncultured Granulosicoccaceae bacterium
ATGTGGCTGGCGCTCTCGCCAGCTACAGAAGAAACCGGCTGCATGAAAATGCTGCCCGGCAGCCACAAAGATGGTCGTCAGGAACATAGCACCACAGAAGACAAAAACAATGTACTGTTACAGGGCCAGACAGTTACCGGCATTGATGAAAGTAAAACCATACCCTGTCCGCTGGCTCCGGGTGAAGCATCTTTTCATCACGGATGGACGCTGCATGCATCAATGCCAAACCATGGCAATGACCGCCGTATTGGCTTAAACATTCAATACATCGCACCCCATGTCAGACAGACAAAACATAATATGGACACAGCCATTATTGTGCGAGGCAACGACAAGTACAATCACTTCGGAAGTGACACACCTGCAGTGGATGATTTTCACCCGGATGCAGTTAAACGGCACCGCGAATTACAGCAACTCTATGAACAAACTGCTGGTACCAGCTGAATGATTCTGGATTAGAGTACTCATGCATGAGGATGCGGAGTCCAGAGGAAACCTGGCTAAGAAGATGCCTGCCGCCCGCAGCCCGTAATGCAACCTGACCTAATGAGACAAGGGCAAAATTAACGGGAACAGTTTTCTATTATCGATTTATGCGAACCCGGAACCATTTATTCAGGAAATCTTTCTGCGCACCAATGTAACGACCCTGGCTGGCGAACCGGCAGGCATATTGGCTGGCAATATTTTTAGCTGAACTGTTGACTCCTCAGGCCCAACAACCAGATCTGTCACGTCCTCCAATGGAAGACCAACCACGTCTTTAAATTCGTTTTCACCGTCCCCGATGCCAACAATCCGATCACCTGCATTCACTTGCCCGCTTAGATCAGCCGGTCCATCAGAAAGCACCCTGACAACGACTGTGTATTTATCTTCACGTTTCAGTTCAACACCAATGCCTTGCAACTTGAAGCTCTTCAGTACACGCCATTGCCGATCAATGTACTCATCACTTGTTAGTTCCACACCAAAATCACTGGCATTACGCATATGGAACCCGATCAGCCAGACATGGCGAAGCAAAACAAATGTATCGAGAAGTTCAAAATCTGCTTCATTGATTTTTCGAACTGACTGGTAGCCATCCACGAACGCCTGCCATTTTTCTGATTTTGAATCGCGTAAACCGAAGGCCCATTTAAATGTGGCCAGGTCAAAAACACGGAAGCCGAAACCACACTCTTCAAAGTCAAAGTGTGTCAGCACTCCATTATGCAGATGCGCGTTTCCGCCATGCACATCGCCGTGGCAGAACCCTTTGTCCATGAAATCCTCACCAACGCGCAGAATTTCCTTACGCGCGTCGTCTACGTATTGGTTTAGCAACTCAAGTTCTTTTGGACGGTGTAAAATGTAGGGTTCAATGGCGCTAACCGAGTCGTCGATAAAATTTGCAAGATCCAGATCTTTCTTCTTGTGTGGCGTTGTGAAACCTTGCGAAGCTTCATGCAGGCACGCGACTGACTCTCCATACAATCGGAATTCATCCACAGTTTCACAATCAAGATCACTGCCTTCGGCAAAGGCTGTTACCAGAATATAGCGCACACCCTCCGGAGCCGAAATTTCTGTAATATAGCCACCCGATTTTCGCGCTATCGGGTACGCCACAGGAAACCCTTGCCGGTGTAGATAACTTAACGCATCAACTTCGAAATCTATTTCATCGCGAGGATACACCTCGTGCCGATAGATACGCATTACGTAGCGGGTATCGGAACATCGAATCACATAGGTATCATTACACCCTCGCTCCCAGAAAAGGCAATCGAGTGGATCAACTATATGGTAATCCGGGATGACTTTCGCCATCAATTCTTTACAACAAATGGTCGAATAGCTGCACTGTAGATCTGTAATCATGGAGTGAATGATACCCTATACCGGGCGAAACTCTTACCCGGGAATAGCAACGCTTTAACCTACAGCGAAACTTACAAACCCAACTCTGACAGGCCCGCATGCTCATCCGGTCGCCTGCCCTGTGGCCAGCGAAACTTTCTTTCCGCTTCTGTGATTGGAAGATCGTTGATGCTCGCAAATCGATTTTGCATTAATCCGTTTTGTGCGAACTCCCAGTTTTCATTGCCATACGAACGGAACCAGTTTCCGCTGTCATCATGCCATTCATACGCATACCTTACAGCAATCCGATTTTCGGTAAATGCCCAAAGTTCTTTTATTAGACGGTATTCCAGCTCCCTGATCCACTTGGCTTCCAGAAATGCTTGAGCTTCTTCGCGGTTAGTGACAAAAGTTGACCGGTTTCTCCAGCGTGTATCTTTGGTATACGCAAGGGCCACTTTAGCCGGATCTCTGCCATTCCAACCGTCTTCTGCCAGTCGAACTTTTAGCACTGCGCTGTCACGATCGAAAGGGGGTACAGGTGGGCGTGTATCCATAATATCTCCGGGAAGTTTTTATTTACGTGAATTGTGGATAAAACTGTCATCTGGAATAACCAAATTCTGACAGATTTTGTTCCAGTCAAACCAAACGGATCAAACTGACTGGAGTAAAGTTAACTTTCAAACTGCACCCAAATATTATGCTCTGGATACCGCTCAAGAATTCCAGACATTGC
>CAZNOB010000420.1:0-2592 GCA_964574535.1 uncultured Granulosicoccaceae bacterium
TTGATTGTTGTCGGCTGAATCAGGGGGAGACCAAACTGCACTCACCGCTATCTGTTGGTCGATCGCCATCACGGGTATTGTGCAACGCTTTTCTTCACAATAGGCAATGAGGGCAGCGTTTTCCGCGAAAGGAGATGTGACCTGACAGCTGAATAATTCTTTTGTGTTGTCAGTCAAGCAAAGATAGTTTTCTCCACGGGTGGTTTCGATATCTGGTTGTTGCAATCTTGTGCGGTGGCGTTCAGCGCTTTCTTCGGCTGCCGCTGTTGCATCCTCTAAAGATCTGACATTCAGTTCTGCGAAGTCCGCTGGCAGGTTATCGGGATTGTAGTGAATGCTTACAACAACCGGGATAGGGTTGCCGTGTCCGTCTTTACCTATATCAGTGACATCCAGACACTCAGTACGCTCTATGTGCAACAAGGCTGTACCGTCGAAATCTTCGGCTCGAAAAAAACTGCCGCCACGATAGACAATACCATCGTGGTCGGTCTGGCCGAAGTCAACAAATCGGAAGAAATCCGGACAGGTGAATGCGCTGGCTGAGCCGGTCCAGAGGAAACATAGGAGCGAAAATACGATTTTGTACATAGCAGGCGACTATTCCTCCGGGAAAGACTGGTATTTGCCAATGACCAAGTTCAAACGCAGTATATTCGATTTCCGGTATATTCATCTACACTGCAGATGAGGCAGGGTTATTTTTTTTCCTGTGAGGCGATGATTGCCGCGATTTCTTTGTACCCGCGAGACTCTGCGTGTGCGAGTGGTGTGATGCCCTCTCTGTCTGCCAGTGAAGTATTTGCACCTGCCTGGACCAGTGCTTTTACGACTGTTATGTAGTTTTGTCCTCCATCGCCCAACACGACAGCTTCCATTAGGGCTGTCCAATGCAGTTTATTAACGTGATCAAGCGGTGCCCCTGCTTCAATCAAGCGATTAACCACCTCTACGTGTCCAAGATGTGCTGCAGCTATTAAGGCAGTCCCTCGATAGATGCTCGTGATTTGATCGGTACGATTTCCATGCTCTATTGCAAGCGACATTATTTCGGGGTCATCGGCCACTGCGGCAATTGTGACTACATCATAAAGCCCGAACTCCAGTGCATTCATATCTGCACCTAGTCCGGCAAGAGCAACAAGCGCCTCATCATTTGAAGCAAAAGCCGCCACATGAACAGGGGTTCGGTGAGACCCGTCGCGGGCTTCCAGATCAGCGCCGTCTTTGGCCAGTTGTTCTATTTTCTGTACATTGTTTTCGTGAGCCGCTTTATGTAAGCCGGTGAACTTTTCTATCTCTTGAGCAGAGGGCGCTACCTGTGCCAACGCAGTAGATACAAAAAAAATAGTTGTGAAGAACGAAAATATGAATTTCATGTCCAGGCTCTGTGGGTTGTGCGATGTGGGGCTATTTATCGAATTTAATAGTTCGGTCTGTGTTATCCGGAATCATAGATCGAAGGTAAATTGTAAAGCGGCATAGCTATTGTTAATATATCAAAAATGCCGGCTCGAATTAAACTTAAGTTGATGCAGTCAATGGCGGAAAAAAAAATACTACTCTTAAGATATAACCTTTGGGGTTTACTTCTATATTGTTTATTGTGCTTTAGTCACGCACATGGTGCAGATTGGATAACAATCTCCGCTGATCGCTTCACCATGGGAGACACAGAAGGAGATGCCAACGAAGCGCCAGCACTGGCAGAAGTTGACGAGTTTCAAATAATGAAGTACGAAGTCACTAACCGCGAATTCAGTTCTTTTGTCAAAGCAACCGGCTACGTGACAGACACAATCAGAAACGGGCAGGCTTATGTCTGGACCAAGCGGTGGTATAAGGACTCCACAGCAAATTATCTGCGACCGCACGGTGGCGATTCTTCCACTGACACGCTGGACGATCATCCTGTGGTACAGGTATCTGCGCGTGATGCACTGACTTACTGTATGTACCATGGCGCAAGACTGCCGACAGAAACTGAATGGGAATTCGCCGCCAGGGGCACTGATGGTCGGCGTTATCCCTGGGGGCAGCAAGCGCCCGATCAAAGTGCTGTTCATCCAATAGCGAACTATGGAACCGATGTCTGTTGTGCGCCGGAAGATGCCGATGGTTATAAAACCACCTCACCCGTTGGGTCTTTTCCGCGTGGCAGGTCCCCGTTTGGTATTCACGATATGGCCGGGAACGTTTGGGAGTGGACCTCTTCGCCGTTTCCCGGCAGGCCAGAGGAAACCGTTATCCGGGGAGGCGGCTGGGGCAATAACCCTTATTGTTTACGTGCCAGTTATCGACATGGAAATCCTCCGAACATTAGTCTTAATATGGTTGGTTTTCGATGTGCCCGATGAACCGGGTTTGATTAGATAGCCCCTGGTGTCCGGTGTATTCTTTATTGGATTGTGTTACTTTTCTACAGTAAAAAACTTTTACTAATATCTAACCTGCATTATTCACGAAGGCGAAAACAGTAGTCGAAAAAGTAGCTGGTTTTGTAATTGAAGCAGGCCTTTTTTACTCATCTAAATTCAGTGCAGACTGTTTTCTATTCACCACCAGAACCAGCCTGCCGTTGCAGCTCGCGCG
>CAZNOB010000421.1:0-2586 GCA_964574535.1 uncultured Granulosicoccaceae bacterium
AAATTCAAAGCTGGCTCCCAAAAAGTAATCGGACGATTTCACCCTTCCACCATTGACGTGTCCGGTCCCGCCTAGTGACTCCGATAAAAAAGAATCCAGGTGTACCACCACAAACCTTGTAGCGATCCTGCTGTCCCTTAAGTTCACGATATAGGACTACTGATCAAACGCAGTCACTGACTTTGTATTCGCTTAATCGATCTCCGGGTTAACCTTTGCAGGAAACACTCGCCACCGTCGTTCAGTGACCATCGTGTGCAGATCGCTATCGTTTCGGCTTCAGAGGTGCCAACTAAGCCATTATTCCTTTTTGAATTATCGCAGATGGATCTCACCAGTTTTGTTAAACTACGCAGATCGATAACTTTTTCACAATGAGGCTGAATCATGAGTGGCTCCTCCACAAAACCCGATGCGGGCAAAACATTACCATCTTTCTCTGTCAATACTCCTGACGGTGGAAAATTGAACCTTGGCGGCAATACCAATGGCTGGCAACTGCTCGTTGTTTACCGAGGTAAGCATTGCGGCCGCTGCAAGCCCTACCTGAATCAGGTTGAGTCAATGCAAAAGCGCTGGAATGATGCAGGATTTGACGTAGTAGCAATCTCTGCAGACACCGCCGCCAAAGCGTCGGCAGACATCGCCGAATACGGCTGGACCTTTCCGGTTGGTTGTGACCTTGACGAGGCCACCATGCACGCACTCGGGCTGTATGTCAGCGATCCACTCACACCCGATGAGACTGATCGTCGTTTCGCAGAGCCTGCTGTATTTTGCCTGCGCTCAGACGGCACAGTACAGATCGCTGCAATCTCCAACGGACCCTCGGCCAGACCTGACCTGGAAGCGCTGTTGGACGGTATGATTTTCACCATTGAGAATGAAAAACCGCCTCGAGGAACAGCTGCTGCTTAATTTCCGGAGTATATCGTCTGCGAAATACATCCCAAAGAAGGTCAGCAGCCGCTGGCTTTCATTCGACTATTCGCCAGCATCAATCCAGGATATTGCGCAACAGCCGCCTACGCCAGGTGAGTAATCAACCTGCCGCACAATGTACCCGAGAGTGATCTGCACAGCTTGACAGGAACACAAAATGACAGATTTTCCCATAGTACCGACTGACCCGGGCGTCACACGACAAGTGCTTGCCGACCATCCTGATTTAATGGTCGTTGCTTTCGAATTCGCCGAACAGGGCGCTGAAGGCAAATTACACCACCACCCACATATACAATCAACCTTCGTTAAGTCAGGGCGATTTGTTTTTTCTGTCGATGGAACCGAGACTGAAGTTGGACCAGGAGACAGTTTCGTTATTCCCACCAATGCTGTTCATGGTTGCGTGTGTGTCGAGCCCGGTACGCTTATCGATTGCTTTACAC
Organism: uncultured Granulosicoccaceae bacterium; assembly: GCA_964574535.1. Lineage (GTDB taxonomy): Bacteria > Pseudomonadota > Gammaproteobacteria > Granulosicoccales > Granulosicoccaceae. The sequence goes on from CAZNOB010000421.1 coordinate 1,389, forward strand.
CCCGTCGTGATGACTTTCTGTAAACCGATGGTGAGGTTTATCCAAAGAAATACAGACATCACAGACTAACGGAAATATTGGTTACCTCAGCAGGTGCATACTCTCTGGCCTGCTCCCCGGCTTTACATCTGATTTACGGGACCATCTATTGTGAAATCCAGCGTCAACAAGCTCTTAAAAAAGAATGAGCAGCTCAACCAACTGGATGCAGTCAAAGTCACCAGCCATGTGCAACGTGAGAGTGGAGACTGGTTTATCAATACGCTCATGCTGCAGGGTTATGACGTGCCATTTAAATACAATCGAAAAAAGAAATATCGAGATTTGAAAGGCGCCTCAGTTAACCTGACCTACTACCCTCAAACGGAACAAATAGCGGGTATGGAATTCGAGTTTATGAAAGTCGTTCGGCTGCGAAGAAGTTAAATCGGTTAATCTGTTTTTGCTACGATAATATTTTCCCAGCCGATACTCGCACGAACAGTCATAAGTGTCGGTTATTCTTTAGGGCTTAAGGACTCCGGGCAGCTTTTGGATAGAGAAAAGCTCATTGAGCGAGCTGGAAAACTGCTCGCGATGTCAGAGGACCTGGGTTCACCTGCCGAAGCTGCCATTGCCGAGCGCCGATTAAAGGCGCTTATGGTCGAGCACGATCTTTCAATCGGGGAAATCAAGCGCACTAAGCGGCGTGATTCTACTCAGGCCGGGCACGAAGAAAGACAAAATTCCCCTGCCCGGCGGAAAAGAACACAATCATCTGTCCGATGGAAACAACCACGCTCCAACGTTTGGCCGATTCGCATTGTCGCCATCGTTGCCATGTTCGGGTTTGTGGCAACGCTCTACTTCTGGATGACGTTCACCGGCACACAGAGAACCGGTTATCAGATTGCTGAAATTTTTCAGCCACAACAGTTGGAGAAATCTCCTGGTGACGGTACACCCTCTCTGACAACCCGGGTAGACAGAGCATCTGTTTTTGAAGGAGAGTCAGTTACGCTGTATATCAATGGTTCGGGGATATCTGCCAGGCCAAATACCTCAAGCCTGTGGCAGGACTTCAAAATCATTGCAACAGAGAATACGAACAATCCTGACGAACAAGACTTTCGGATACGAATAATATTGCAACCCCGCCGTACCGGGACGCTGATTATTCCATCTTTCCGCGCGGGTAGTGTCAGCTCCGAATTGATTA
>CAZNOB010000422.1:0-2564 GCA_964574535.1 uncultured Granulosicoccaceae bacterium
TGGGGTAATCGTTCCAGATGCTGACGCACTGATATAGCAATTCAGGAACGGCGATGCCAATTGCCTGAGTCGTGGTTTTCACCAGGTTGACCAGGTTATTGTTTAAAGCAGGCAGTGAAACTCTGAACGCGAGTGGCAGCACGATATCGAGGTAGGTTTGTGTTCTTGTAAAGCCGAGGGCGCTGGCGGCCTCCTGGGTGGATTCGGGCACTGCTTCGATACCGGATCTGAAGATTTCAACATTAAAGGCACCGGCAAATAATGATAACGATATGATGGCCCAGCCAACATTTGAAATTATGGGTATCTCTGTCCAGCCGTCGGGACCGGTGACTGCTGGTGTGAACTGACCCAGTGCAAAATAGAAAAACAGCAACTGTACAAAAGGTGGTGTGTTTCTGAAAAACTGGATGTAACCCTGCACAATACGACGAACCCACACGGACGGTGAGTTCTGCATCCATGCGCCGAGAACACCGATAATCACAGATAGAATGACGCAGGCAAAGCTGAGTATCAGTGTGTACTGCAGACCTTTAACAATTCGCGCCCACTGTCGTGGTTCATAGAAAAAAATAAAGTTCCAACGCGGGTAGTCGTCTGCAACTTGTCTGAAAAACTCGATAAATGCTTCAAGCATTCAGTGGTTATCCGGTGTGCTGGCGGGGAGAGTAAATAACAGGGGCGCACAGCGCCCCTGTTGTTGCGAGGACCGGTGAGTCTATTCTGCCAGCCAGTCACTGTACTCTGCGTTTTTATCTTTGAGGTACTGAGTTGCCTGGATACCCCATTTTTCTTCAAGCTCAATCAGTTTGCCTGACTGGTGCATGTTGAAAGTCAGTCCGGACATGAAGTTGCCAAATACACACTCTTTCTCTGCCAGTGGTACGGCCAATGCCCAGGGGTTGTCATCTTCCGAGGCCAGTGGCATTTCAAAGTCTTCGAACTCACCGGAAGACAAATCAGAACCGATCGATGAATCATCGTAGACCCAGGCGACACATTTTTTATCACGCAGTGCCTGCTTGGCTTCGGCGTTGCCGGTGAAGGCAACGACTTCAACACCGTATCGCTCTGTTACTACCTGATTGTAAAAAGCCCCTTGCTTGCCACAAACAGGTTTACCGGTGAGGTCTTCCCATTTGGTGAAACCCAGTGCTTTGGGCGCCATTATATTGGTGCCGGAGGTATAGTAGTTTGGTTGAGTGATGCCAACAATTTCGCGTCGGTCAGGACGATCAGACATGGTAGCGATCATGAGATCAATTTTGCCTTGCTCAAGAAATTGCATACGGTTTGAAGACTGCACCGCAACGGTTTCAAGTTCCACGCCCATGGCATCTGCGGCTGCTTGTGCGATATCGATTTCCATTCCGACGATAGCGCCACTGCTGTCACGAAAACCCCATGGTTTATAGTCGGCTTTAACTCCTACCACTATTTTGCCTCTGGACATGACTTTATTCCAGGTGTCATTGGTACATGCCGCGTGGCTCACGGAAGACAGGGTGCCAATAGCGGTTGCTACCACCGCAGCTATAGTCAGTTTTTGTAGTTTCAAAGTTCTTTCCTCACGGGTATTAGTGGTTAGGGTTAGGTAAAGCGCCGATGCTAGAGACGCTTCGTGGGCTTGACCGGTTCCAGAGCAGTGTAACAGGCCAATAAAAATAAGTTTTGTAAGTTCTGTTGACGACGATGATGTTTATGATAAACAGAAGGACCAGGTATTTGGTCTGTGAATGTAAATATTCCGATCATTGGCTGGAAAACTCATCCAGCCGGTTATTTTGTTGTACAACGGCCTCTATTTCATCAATGGCATGGGGGCCAGACTTCGCCACCAGCATACCCGCCATCGTTTCAATTAACACCAGTGTTGCTGCATATGATGAAAAAAATTGCGGACTTTCGCTCTGTTGTATGAAGGGATGGGCGGCATGTTTCAAACCGGGGAAGGCATGGCTGTCTGTAATTGCTATGATCGACGCCCCGGATTCTGCGGCGATTTCTGTGGCCACAATAGCGCGTTTTGCATAAGGCGCTTTTGATATGACGATCACTGCGTCATTGTGGCTCAGGCGCATAAGTGTGCTGGCCAGAGTGGTGCCGTTGCGCCCGGCAACAGTCCATCGACCATCGAACCAGCTGGTCAGGTAGGCAAAATAGTCCGCGAATGCAGCGGATCCGAGAGCACCGACGATCACAACCCGTTTAGCGCGACAGAGAGTCTCCACTGCGGATTCGAGTTCAGAGTTGAGGTTGTTGCTAACCAATGCCTCAATGTTATGAACGCAGGCTTTAACCTGCCTGGGCAACAGGGGTTGCTTTGTATCGCTGTGCAGTTGCTGGGCTTTGTTTGAAAAATGGCTGGACTGGTCTGCCAGTTCTTCACGCGCGCGATCGCGCAGTTGTTCATAGTCCTGATAACCAATGGCGCGGGCCATGCGTGAAAAGCTGGTTGGAGATAAACCGCAATCAGAGGCAATGGAACGCAAAGAGCGTGTGGCCACCTCAAAGCGATTTTCAGCGACATAGTCTGCGGCGGCCTGCAACGCACCGCTAAG
>CAZNOB010000423.1:0-2558 GCA_964574535.1 uncultured Granulosicoccaceae bacterium
CCTGCGAAATAGACTTCTTCGATTTTTGACATGAAAGTGCTGTATACCTGAGGATAGATCGAGTTCTGCGTTAAAATATCATAGAAAGGCATCATTGCGGTATATCAGCAGCTTAGGCGGCAGCATATTGCCCAAATCACGGTACTAATGAAATCCTGTTTTCTTGTTATCCCATGGATTTTCTTGCCCGCGGTGATACGATTCCATCGATGACGCTCTGGTGTTTTTTGGAAATTTATGATTCACGGTTTATGGTTGGCGACGAATTTTCACAGATCTTCGTTGCAACTTTATGATTACAGAGTTCTCGAACGATTGAGGTATGCAATTAATTGAAAAACAGCCGTTCAGACCAGGGGGTCTATTGATTGGATTTTGACACCAGCTACTTTTGTTATGAAAAGTAGCTGGTGAAAAGTAGCAGCCTGGACTAACGAAAAAGCCTGGAAAATGCCTCGTGACTGGATATCAGTTCGATCAATGACATAACACTGCTATCTCCTTCAATCCATTGATCAACGATTGAATTTATCACAATCTTGTCTGCACTGGTGTCTGATTCCAATACGTCCCGTCTCATTGCATGTCGATACCAGAGGTTGGCAAAACAGGTGTGAGCCTGTCGGCTTGCTCCAATCAATTGGCCAAGTTGTGCAACGTTACTGACTGTGCCGCTGACGTCACCCACCGGGTACAGTTCAAACGCGGTTCCAAGCCAGTCGTCTCCGGGATTGTATAGGGAGTTAGTTCCATCGAAGCGCTGCATAGCTGCACCGTAGTTATCGAAGATCTGGTGACAAGTTGCGCACGGTTGTTTGGCATGCTGTTCAAATATTTCTACGGGATCTACAGTGTCTCCTTCAAGCGCGGTGTCTGGTATGTCGCTGGGTAGTATCCCGCACAGAAGGTCCGCAACAATAAACTCACCCCGGTTTATAAAGCTGGGGACAGGGGGGTTGGTGTGCGATTGCACGATGCCTTGAAGTCCAAGGGCGCCGAAAGGTTCGAAACTTACACTGGTGCCCTGTCCGTCAACTGCCGCGTTGTTAACGGCAACAGTAGATGTATAGAGGTCAGAGAAAGGTCGTCTTTGCTGAATCCACTCTTTGATAAAAGATTCGGTCTCCGTGATTGATGCTGCATCGGTCAGGGTGGGATCAAACCCCAGCCAGCGGGCAACGATTGTCTCTACGATGTCAGAGCTTTTTTCATCTGTTAGAAGACGAAGGGCCTGATTGCTTCTTTCTTCCGGTGCACTTAATAGTCCATTGGAAGCAGCTGTTTCAAGCTCAGCATCAGGGCGGGTTCCGGTGATGAAGAAAGCCAGACGATTTGCTATTTCTATTTCTGTTAATGGACGTTCAGAATTACTCTCTTCGTCAGCGATACCTGTTTCATAGATTGTGGCAAATTTCGGTGACAGTGCGACAAACTGAACCACGGATTGATAACGCAGCACTAGTCTCTCGAGTTCGTCTACTTCCAGTGGAAGGTCGTCAAATGCATCGAGCAGGTCATCTAGTGCGTTGATATCTGATTCATTAGCCTGCCCGCGAAACCCTCTCTCAAGATAGGCAATACCTCTGTCACGTATGCAGTCGTGATGGGACATTGTAATATCGCTACACAAAATACGGTTATTGAATCTGTCCAGGTCTAATGGGTTCCTACCCTGGCCTGCCAGGCGCAAGTTAGCAGCCTCTGTAGCAGCTGTCAGAAAAGTGCTGAACGCGATCTGGCTTAGTTGCTGAAGTTCTGCAGTACTGACCAGGCCTCCTTGCACAAATTCTGCTGATAGCGGGGCGTTTTGTTTTAGGAGCTCTGGCTTATTGTCTTCCAGCTCTACCAGATCACTTAATACGGCATAGTATTCGTCATTGGTAAGTCGGGTAACTACCGAGAATAATTCACTTGGAGATGATACCGGCTCTGGTAGCTCATCTGCCAGGCTGCGAAGATAGGCTGCAATATCGGTAGCGCACCCTGCATCACATTGTGCGGGGTTAAGCAAAGGCATGAATAATTCGATGTAAGCCGCTAGTGTATGTTCTTCACCGTCGTCCATGCTGAAGGTTTCGGCACGAAGACCAATCGGAGTAGGGGACTGAGCATCTACCCCATGGCAATCTACACACCCTAGTTGACCGGACTCGAATAGTGTTTTACCCGCGACACTATCTCCGGTTTCAGTATTGCCCGAGTCAGTGTCATCCGGTCCATTATTGGTGGTATCGCCATCACCTGGTTCAGTGACACCTGAATTACCGCCATTTACTGTTGTAGAGCCCGAACCGCAAGAAATCAGGAGCAACGCTACAATACATACCATTACGTATTTCATGGCTATGCTCCTAATGTTTCGTTTAGTAGTTTACTGATCGGCCCACCATTGAGAGACTCTCCTTTGTATACAGCCCCCTGATAGCCACCGAAGCGAGTTGCTGGCACACCTACAGCTTGCGCCAGGGTTGTCCATAATTCATTGTCTGAATTTTCACTGCACTCCAGGTGTCGGCCTCGTGCCACATTGGTATTGCTGCCCGATAGCATGAAATGAT
>CAZNOB010000424.1:0-2546 GCA_964574535.1 uncultured Granulosicoccaceae bacterium
GATACGATTGTCTACCCACAGGACAATTATCTAATTACAAATGTAGAAACGCTTACACATTATTAGGCGTATTTCCGCAGATTTCGTTAGAAATGCCTTTAAACGTTAAAAATACCCCATCGTCTGAGTGCTACTTTTAGTGGCGGCATCACGTGAACGTAGCGTGAACAAGCAATGAATGCAGCGTGTTCAAGTGATGAATATTGTATGGCACCGCTACTTGCACGGTGTTATTTACCTAAGGAAATCCTCATATGAAATTCACATTAAAGCCATTGGCTATATTGCCCCCATTGCTGGTGGGAATGTCTTTGACATCTCTCTCAGCTCAGGAGACAGATGACGATGTCAGACCGTCCCCTCCGTCAATAGGGGCTGACATCCCTGTCACTTATTTCGGTCCGCCGCCATCATCGGTAGAGCCGGAACTGGTAGGTCCGGTGCAACTGCTTACTTCTGGCGTGGTCGACGAAGATGAAGGCACAGTTACTTTGCCACTGTATCGCGGTGAGTTAAAAGAAACCGGGGAAAATGTCTGGTACATCGTCACCGATACCACAGATATCGAAGCGGCAACCGGTCTTGGCTTGAACGTATCCGGTAAGCTTGCTTTTGCTGACAACTCTCGCGCAGTCCGCCCCGCGGAAACCCGGCAAGATGGTACTTTAATGTTCCACGTTGGCAGCGTTGACTTTTCTCCTGAGCGAGTGGTCGTGCCAGGCAATGTTAATGATAGTAATCTGCCTGCCTTTCCACCGTCGGAATTCAGCCCAGGTGCTATCGGCGATGAACTATATTCGCCTCTGGTTCGAATCATTAACGCGGGTAACCATATATACAATGCACCGATGGTGGCATTTGATGTGTCGGAAGATCAGCTGGATTTTTGCGAAGGCGGTGTCGATCACAGCATCGTGCACGATTCAGTTACAGCTATATGCCCGGAAGAACAAACGGTAACCCTGGAACTTGCAGCCGGGTTTAGTTTTGCAAAACCCGTTCTTTACCTGAGCACAGATGCCAACGACCCATTACCTGCAGCCCTTGAAGGTGCAGTCTTTGCACCCGGATTGCGAGACGTTCAAGTAGGTAATGATGACTCATTATTTAGCGCTGTAGAACGTATTTTTCTTTGGACTAACGGCCCTACCAATGTTGTAGATGGACAGATCAACCCGCAACGACAGGGTCTGGAAAGCGCAGTGCGCGGTGAAGGCGGTCCATTGAATGTGCTTGGTGGAATCCCGACAATCGCGACTGACTATAGTCCACTTTGGGATATGAATATTGGTGAATGGACACAGCTTGCGATTGATCGAGGTTACCGATCCAGGTTGACAGAGGAATTTCAAATTCTGGGGTTTGTCGAGCGAGGCTTTCTTACAGGCCCTGGTGGCGCAACCTACGGTTCAACGGGTCTTATTGTTAATTGCCCGATTGTTCAACGATTCCTTTGATTACAAATAACCCGGAAAAACTGATCATGAAAAAATATCTAACAAACCAAATTGGACAGCGTGCTTCGCTTGCCTTACTTTGTGCCGTTCTTGCCGCGTGTGACAGTGATAGCGGCTCCAATATCACAGTAACAGAAACACCACAAAGTGGATCAAGTGGAACAAGCGGACCCGATGTCACTGAAAATGTAGCGCCTACTGCTGGTGGACAACTTGCTGGTGGACAACTTGCTGCGGACTTTGCTGCACTCACTGCTCCAACCACTAATGCTCTTAATGGCGCAATACCCGGCAGCCCGCTTTCATTCGAAGATGATGATGACGACTTTGCGCCTGCTCCACCGTCGATTGGTGCCGATATCCCTATCACATACTTCGGACCGGCACCGAGCTCCGTCAATCGCAACCTGATTGGACCAGTACAACTTTTGACTGCAGGTACGGTCAATTTGGATGATGGTGATGATTCAACAGTTACATTACCTCTATACCAGGGCAGGTTGGCATCTGGCGGCCCCTCTGATGGCTCCACGATTTGGTACATCGTCACTGATACATCAGACGAAGCAACCGCAGAAGCACTCGGACTTAACTTTGCAAGCAAGCTGAACTTTGCTGATGTCCCTGTACCTATGCAGGACGAGTTCATGGCCACTAGTGTACGGCGTGGATTCTACGACGCTGGCGGAATATTGGTTTATAGCGGCGGACGAGTCGATTTCAGCCCGGAGCGGCAAGTTAGTCCTGGCTCAACCGATACCACCGGTACTAACAATCTTCTGGAATCTCTGGACTTCCAGCCTGGTGCCGTAGGAACGGATGTCGGTGATGCAGACGGCTTTTACAGCCCGTTAGTGCGAATCACCAATGCAGGTGATCACGTCTATAACGCGCCAATGGTAGCTTTCGGAGCTACGGAAGATGAACTCTCACAATACTGTGGTGGTATATCGGAAGCGCAGGAAGCCAGCGCACGCGAGATTCTGCACGACAGTGTACTGCGAATATGCCCCGGAGAGGATGGCGAGCCCGGCACAGTAACAATGGAGCTGGTACCAGGGTTTAGTTTTGGTCGACCAGTGCTCTATT
>CAZNOB010000425.1:0-2543 GCA_964574535.1 uncultured Granulosicoccaceae bacterium
CTGGGTTTGTCGGAAACCGCTCTATCACCACTGTGGGTTTGGTTGGCGGTGAATGAGGTGCCAGCCAACAACACCTTGATTGGCGGTGCGATAGTTTTAGTCGCCGTGGTGATGCAAGGGTATGCGGGTGTTAGAGCAAAGCGGCTGCATTGATCGAAGTAATTCGAATGACGAAATATTTTATAGATGCCTGCGCAAGATGCATGATCGCGAGCCAAACATAAATAGCGCAGGGTCACGAGAATAACCCTGATCTGGTTGATCGATAATCAGAACAAGTATGCGTTAATCCTTAAAGAAAAATGGCAGTTAGAAACCTGATTCCGCGGCAGAGCTCTCAAGCCAATATCTGGCCAGATAGCTTGCCGATTGTATTTCATCGAGAGACATCTCCTTAGATACAAGGTGCAGATGCTTTTGCATAAGCGGGTTGCCACTGAGTTCAGCTATCTTTAGCCACTTGTAGGCTTGCATAAGATTTTTTGCGGTTCCCGAACCGTGAAAATAGGCGATTGCCAGATCGTGTTGTGCCAGTTCCACCCCTTTTTCAGCAGCAGACAAATATAAGTTAAAGGCTTTTTCCTTGTCTATCGGTTTACCCCATCCATTGTCACACAGAACCCCCAATCTATACTGAGCCTGTGGGAATTCCTGGGTCGCTGATTTTTCATACCAGTGTGCGGCTTTCGAATCGTTCTGCTCTACGCCCCGCCCGTACTCATAGATCAAGCCGAGCTCAAATTGCGATTCAGCGGAGCCATTGGTCGCTGATTGGTGGAGATTCTCCAGATTAGCAGTGGGGTTACTATCTGAAACTGGTACTGTATCTTTTTCGGAGGCCAGTGCAAAAGACTCCGACGAAAAACCAAACGCGAGCCACATCAGGACAGTCATTAAGAGTATGTTCATAATTCTACCGTATGTGATTTCCTTACAGATTACCCTCGAATTCGGATAACGGCAACGGTTACCGGCTGGCTTGAATGAGTCCCCACGGTCAGGACTGGGTACTGGCGCAAAAAACTACATGCCTGAGTCGACTAAGCAACGTTTGTCGAGACATGCGGCACACAGACCAAGTGGCGTCGGTTGTTCTCTGCGTTGCGATATCAAATGAAGAATGTTTCGTTCACTTCGTTGAGACCTGGCAAGCATACTCTTCGAAAGAGGCAGTTCGATCTCACCAAATATTTTCTGGAGATGCGGATATCTTTCTTAGGTGTACTCTCGCAGTGCTATTGATATTTGCAAAAGATCAAATTCATTGTGGAAACACAGTTCAAGTGAGATGCCGTCGATTTCGTGAATAATCCGCGCTGGATAACTTCGCTATTGTGATCTGGTTAAGGGCACAGCGATTTTGATTATTCTATTTTGCGAGTCGCAATTTGATATGGATATGGCGAGTAATGAAAAGGATAAATCTATTAGTTGGCGGAATTCTCTGCGGCTTTCTGTGTCTGCCTGCTTCGGCAAGTGCTGAAGTTTGCTCTGCTTCGGGCGACAGTCTCCGGAATGCAAAAGCGCAATATGCCAGAAGTTGTAGCATGCCACTTCAAGACTGCGATCCGGTGAACGGTCGCTGGCATTGCTCAAGCGAGAATGTGAATTCCACCAATGTGTTTTCTGTTCAGCAAGCGGTACCCCAGTCAGTTCCTGCTGCAAACAACATTTCAACCACTGCGCAAAGTCAAGGCACAGTTGCTGCGCAATCGTCGACAGTAAACGAGGTTTGTGTTGATACTGATGGGGATGGCTGGGGCTGGGACGGATCAAAATCTTGTCGAGTAACTTCCCCGCTTACATCACCCGAGCGGGAAATTACTGTTACGAGTACGGACAGCTTTAACCTGGAAACCAATAATCAGTGTGAAGGGAGTTATCATCCCGGTGACATCACGGATCTGATTCTGGTCACTGGCCAGTCGAATGTTACCGGTGCCGAAACAGAAGTTTCTGCCACGCTGGATCGCTGGGGTCAGGTGATTGAATTTCATGCGCCAGACCAATCCCACCCTCGTGTATTTGCATGGACGGTGGACCCGCAAAGTGCGAATGCCGGAACCGGATGGGAGGTTGCCTCATTGACGCAAAGCTGGCACGACAGTAACCCTGGTGTAGGTGGTATCGCTCGCAATAGTTTTGCTTTTCATTTTGGCAAACAGGTAGTTGATCATAGTGATTGCAGAGTAGTTGGTCTGATCACTGTGTCTGAGGGCGGCAAGGGAATTTCGCATTGGGATGATAACGCACCAGGCTGGAGTGAAGTCGTGAGTCAGGTAAGCGAGGCGCTTTCTGCCATTGGCCGTTCGAGTATTGATGGCATTTTATGGCACCAGGGTGAGTCAGACTGGATTGTCGATGGCACTTGTTATGGTAGTGAGCGCTGTCAAAACAACCAGCCTGACTACTATGCTCAAAAGCTCTACAGTAGAATTGCCAATCCTGCCCTTTCGAACCCGATTGGAAAATCAGCGCTTATCGACAGGCTTCGCAGGACTCCCTGGTATGGTGAAGGTAAGCCGTTTATCGCTGGCGAGACA
>CAZNOB010000426.1:0-2539 GCA_964574535.1 uncultured Granulosicoccaceae bacterium
GCATTTGATAGCACCGAAGTTGCCGCCATGGCACCTACAAATGCTTCCTTCGTAATTTTCATTTCCCGAAAAATAATCGCTTTGATCAGATTTCCGCTGCCAAGCAAACCGGAGACGAAGCCATAGGCAGCCGACCCTGCAACAAGACCTGCAGTGCCGATTTTTATTCTGGGGAACAAATTAAATATCGATAAACAGAGGTAAATCAGAATCATTGATCCAAGAAGTCGCCTCAACAATCCGGTTGGCATATCAGTCAGGAAAGCAGCACCAAGATAAGCAAATGGTAAACTGGCGATCGCCATTATTCCCGCTATTTTCCAGTCTATATGTTTACCAAATAGAACTGTTTTTAGAACTGTTGATGCAGCGAAAAGTACAGTGCCAAGCGCAATTGCATCTTTAACAGGAAGTATATGTGATCCCACTGCCAGTACAATCAGTGCGGTACCAAAACCGAATACTGCAGATATGGTGGTTGCTGTAAACCCGAGTAAAGCAAACAGCAAATATTCTATTTCCAAGTTTTGCGTTGCTCCTTAAAAGTGACGCACTCGAATGTCTGGAACAGTATCATAGTTGTGATAACACAACTGTTCGAAAATGGCACTTTGCGAACAGTCAGTCGGCCATCCGCTGTCTTCAAAGTCGAGAGACATAATGGGCCTATACACCATCTAAATATTTGCTGATCGGGGATCGGCTCCCACAGGTATCGCAGCTTTGAGTTAGTGCTGTGGGGGAACGACCCAGTCGTACGAAAGCGGTGTGGTTGAATTTTTTCGTAGTCGCGATTAACTGTGGCGCTTTAAGTGGCTACTCTCGCCTGATCAATCCTTAGTCCGCTCCGCACTCGCGTTTTTTTCCATCACTTTACAAACAACCGATGCATCCATGTGGTCAAGACCCTGCGCGGATGCAGCGAAATACTGTTGCAGTGCAACCTGATACAGTGGCAATGGACAGCGCAGACCTGCCGCATGCTGCGAAATTATTGCTGAATCTTTTAATGGAACTGACATATTCATGCCTTCGACAGTATAATTTTCATCTACCATCATCGCGCCTCGTGCTTCGAACATTGCAGAACTTGAAGCACTGCCAGAAATAACTTCATGGAACTTTGCAGGGTCGAGTCCGGATTTTATGGCCAGCACCATTGCTTCAGCCGCTACGGTATTGTGCACCAGATTTAGTATGTTGCCGCAAATTTTGGTTTTGCTGCCATTGCCGAAATCCCCGACGTAGTGTGTTTTGCCACAGGTGAGTTCAAGGACAGGTTTCAGCCAGTTATAGTCAGATTGTTCGCCGCTGAAAAACGCAGTCAATTTCTTGTTCAATGCCATCATGCGGTTGCCACTTACCGGGCAGTCCGCGGCACGGCGATTCGCGCTGGCACACAGATTTGCGAATGCAGTTTTGTCATCGAGGGATAAGGTAGACATTTCGACGATACATTGATCGTCGCGATCAACACTGAGCAAACCGTTATTACCGCTGACTACCTCAACCAACGCCTTATTGTTTGGCATACAGGTGAATACCACATCGGTTTGTTGTGCAACCCGGGCAGAGTTCTCTGCTAACTCAACGCCTAGTGCAGCAGCAGCGTTGCTGGCGCTTTGTGCTATGTCGTAACCCAGAACCTTCACACCACCTTCAATGAAGTTCCTGACGATAGCGGACCCGAGCACACCCATTCCAATAAAACCGATTTTTTGCACACTGACTTTCATGATATTCGCGATTACCCGGCTAAATGAATGGTTTTGCCGGTTTCAGCCGATTCTGCAATAGCCTCGAGCACGACGATATTGTCGATCATTTGCTGGTGTGTGTACGGATAATCTGATCTGCCTGCCACTGCGTCGGCAAAGGCTTCAAGGTTCTCGACCACGGTGTCTGTCCAGTCGAAATTTTCAATCACCGCTTTTTCATTGGTACGGGAAGTCACCATTTGTGCGATACCACCGGGTGTGTCCGGATGAGTATCATTGCGTACCTCTACAGCGGCATCTGAGCCGAACACATGCAATCTGATAAAGTGCGGGGTATACAATATTGCGCTGAGCGTGGCAGTCATACCCGCTTCAAATTTTAGCTGCACGGTCACAACGTCACCGGTCTCCCAGTCAAGCTTCCTTCTGGCGGTCAGGGCCTGTACGGTTTTTACCGGCCCAAAATAGGAAATATAAAGATCAGTCAGATGTATACCCATTCCGGTCATTGCCGCTGCCGGAGCTGTTTCTTTTAAGGTTCTCCAGTCACCGGAAGGCACGTTTATGAGTTTATCGTGGCTGAATGCTGACTCTGCGTGCATGATCGTACCAAGGGCGCCATCGTCAATCAGCTGTTTTACTTTTTTTAAAGCGGGTTCAAAGCGTCGTTCATGTCCAATACCCAGCACCACGCCTGCATCTTCACAGGCTTGCACTGAGCGTTTAGCGCTATCTCCGGTGATACCGAGTGGTTTTTCGCAAAACACATGACGCCCTGCCCCGGCAATCTGTACTACCTGTGCCTCATGCATCACATTGGG
>CAZNOB010000427.1:0-2534 GCA_964574535.1 uncultured Granulosicoccaceae bacterium
GGAAAGCTTCATGGGTTGTCAGTATTTCGAACCATCACCAAACGGCGCTACTACGTTTACAGTCGCCATGCCCAGACTGACTTTCGGCCGTGGCGCCCTCAACGATACGGGGGCACGCGCCTCAGCGATGGGTATCAAGCGTATCGCGCTAATTACCGATGACATTCTTGCACCGGGCCCGATTGTCGCCAGGGTAAGAGAATCCTTAAAAAAAAGTGGCGTTGAAGCAATAGTTTTTTCAGATATTCGTATAGAACCCGATGACGACACTGTCGCGCGTGCAGCCAGATTTCTGAACGACGCTAATACTGACGGTGTTATTTCCGTGGGCGGGGGTTCGGTGATTGACACGGCTAAGGCGGCATTGCTGCTGGATCGCCATGGCGGCGAGATTCGTGAATATTTTGCCGCACCGATTGGCAGTGGCAAACCAGTGCCGGGACCGGTGGCTCCGCATATCGCCTGTGCCACCACCTCGGGCACCGGTTCTGAATGTACTTCCATCAGTGTCATACGCATCAATGAGTTCAACACCAAATTTGTAGTAGCCAGCCCTTACCTGTTGCCCGATTGCGCTATCGTCGATCCTCAGTGCTGTGACAGCCTGCCGGCCAATGTGGTGGCATCGACCGGTTTCGATCTTTTAAGTCATGCGCTTGAGTGCTACACCGCACAGGCCTACACAAGACACCAGAACGTTGAAGACCCCAACGCACGTCAGCTAATACAGGGCGCAAACCCGTTTAGTGATTTAAGTGCCCGGGAAGCATTATCCATCGCCGGCAAATACCTGGCGCGTGGTGTGGCCGACAGCACTGATCACGAAGCACGTGATCAACTGATGTGGGGGGCATCCCTGGCTGGAATTGCGTTTGGTAATTCCGGTACACACCTGCCGCACGCTATGTCTTACGGCGTTACTCATCTGATGTCAGACATCACCACACCGGAATACCAGGTAAGCTCACCATTCATACCACACGGGATTAGCGTTATCGTCAGCGCTCCATCTATATTTCGCTATACCGCTGCTGCACAACCACAGCGTCATCTTGAAGGTGCAGACTATTTGGGTGCAGACAGTAAAGGCGCAACCCTTGATGATGCGGGCGAGGTGCTTGCAAAAAGAATCATTGATTTAATGCGCGCAACCAATATTCCTAACGGATTAAGTGGCATTGGATTTAGCAGCGATAACGTTAAGGCATTGGCAGAATCTTCTGCAAGGCAAAAGCGTGCCATCGCCAATGCACCACGAGAATCAAATTTAACTGACCTTGAAAATATGTATGCTGATGCGTTGGCGTACTGGTAGTAATACATATAAATCATTAACTGTTTACGCAATGGTGATTCTGCACCGCTGCACCCTGCACTATCGGAGCCCGCATGTCTGAACTTTTTACTCCTGTCACTGTTCGCGGTATAACCTTTCCCAATCGCGTTGTGGTCTCACCATTGTGCATGTATTCCGCAATCGACGGCCTGGCACAACCCTGGCACTTCGCACACTTAAGCACCTTTGCACGCGGGCATGCCGGCCTGGTTTTTGCCGAAGCGACCGCCGTGGAAGCGATTGGCCGAATAACGCCGAACTGCCTGGGCATCTGGAGTGATTCCCATGCAGACGCACTCAAACCAATCACCGCATTTATCGAAGAAATGGGTTGTGTGCCAGGCATTCAGCTGGCTCATGCTGGCCGCAAGGCATCTACGTCTGCCCCGTTTACAGGTGGAAAACCACTTGACACTGACGACCCGCAAAGCTGGCCCACTGTAGCCCCAAGCGCCATAGCAACAGCTCCCAATTTTCCTGTTCCACATGAACTCACCACTGATGAAATTCATACACTCATCGAGACCTTTGTCAGCGCCGCTAAGAGATCTGTAGATGCCGGATTTAAAGTCATCGAACTACACGGGGCGCATGGTTATTTACTGCATAGTTTTTTAAGCCCGATTTCAAATCAGCGTAGCGATGAGTACGGTGGTAACCTGGAAGGCAGAATGCGCTTGTCACTCGAAATCGCCAGCGCTGTGCGCGCGGCAGTTGGCGACAATATGCCGTTGTTTTTCCGAATATCTGCAGTAGACGGTATCGAAGGTGGCTGGACCATGGATGACTCCGTGACTCTCGCTAAAGCATTGGGTGAACACGGTATCGATGTGGTCGATTGTTCCTCCGGTGGCGTCAGCGGTGCACCGCGCTTCCGAACCGATGACGATGGCAAGCCACTGACCACCAATTCTGCACGACAACCTGGCTTTCAGGTGCCGTATGCGACGCGTATTAAAAATGAAACTTCGCTTAAATCGATGGCTGTCGGGGTAATCATCGACCCACATCAGGCAGAGGAAATCGCCAGCTCCGGACAGGCTGATTTTATTGCACTGGGGCGAGAGATCATGCACAACCCGTTCTGGCCGCTGCACGCAGCCCATACTCTTGGCGCTGACCCTGACTTCGATCTTTGGCCAAAGCAATACAAGTGGGCCGTGGATCGGCGCTCGCAAATCGCATCATTGAACAAGGC
>CAZNOB010000428.1:0-2533 GCA_964574535.1 uncultured Granulosicoccaceae bacterium
TCTTCTTCGGTGAATGCATTCAATGTTTGTGTCAGTCCATTTGCCACCGCACTATTCAGTTTTTCTGAATCTACACTGAGTATGCCTTCCTTGTCGAAGGTCAGACCAAAATCGAATATGCTCTGACTGTCGTCCCCGTTGATCGTAACGGGTGAAAAAAACTCGTTTCGCAGTGAGGTTGCAACTTGTCGAAGCAATCCATCCCCCTGCAGGCTTCCTTGCCCTAGTGTATCGAGGGTGCTGGTTAATGAATTGTAGGCATCAGCGAACTCTTCAAACAGGCTGCTTATTGATTCGATATTTCTTGTTGACTCTATTCTTGTTGTGCCAGTAGAAACTAAATCGATGGTGATGCCCGGAATAGTTGTGGTCAGTGTGTTACTACTACTTGTTACTGCGAGTCCATTAATGGTTAGTTCCGCATCGACTGCCTCTGTGAGTTCTGAAAACTCTGCAGGTGCGGTGATCTGGTTTTCAGTGCCAGCGTTTATGGCAGTTAACACTAGATGACTGCCGTCGTTAGTGTTCAGTACGGATGCTTGTATGGTTGAATTGTCAGTTGAATCGTTTATTGCGTCTCTTAGATCAAGCAGTGTACTGGCACTTGCATCGAGTTCCACTGAGAAAGATTCCTCCCCGGAGGAGAAGTCAAATTGTCCAGGAGTTAAATTTGTTGTGACAGATTCATAGGCATTGGATCGAAGCCTGTGGGCGGTTGCTAATGATGTTACTTCTATTGAATGGTTTTCAGAGATTTGACCCTGTTCAGTGGTCACAGTGACAATATCCTCGTCTGCGGATGTAATGTCCCAGGCGCCGAAATTATCAGGGTCAGCCAGGTTGTCCGCAACAGATGCAAGGCTTGCCAAACTACTTTGAAGTCTTCCGACATCGCTCAACTGTACTTCAAGTGCAGACTGTCGATCTTGCAAGGCGAAGATCGGGCGTCGCTCCAGTTCCATTAACTGAGAGACGATTGATTCCACGTCAATGCCGGAGGCTGCGCCCGCTGCTGTGATCATAAATAAATCCGTTTATTTTATTGAAGCTGCAGTTGATCAATTCAGCACAACTGCATAATTTATCCTTGCTAATGTAAGCGGTAATGTGACGTAGGTCTTTAGGGGTTCACACTATTGATAGTGGTAAATAATTGCGATATAAAAAACAGGAATGGATTGGTAAAGCAGAAGTAGAGGCGGGATTTTACACTGGTTTATATTAGTGCATAGATAATTGGCTATTGGACATTGCGTGGGAGAAACCAAAGAAAACAGAAGGGGAATCCCTTCTGTTTTCCATAAAACAGGTTATTTATTCATCGGGATGTTGTAGCAATTACCCCGATTTTAATAACCTCTACCCTAACAGACTTAATACACCTCGAGGTACGGAGTTCGCTTGAGATACCATTGCAGTACCTGCTTGTTGCAGTATTTGCGCGCGAGTCATGTTTGAAGTTTCAACTGCGAAGTCTGCATCGACGATGCGACCACGAGCTGCCGTCTGGTTTTCCATACCTACCTGCAGGTTATTGATTGCACTGCTGAATCGACTCTGTGATGCACCCAGGGCACTTCGTTGAGTAGTTACCGCGTCAATTGCGGCGTCGATTCCGGTAATCGCTGCAGTAGCGTCACCACCACTGCCGATGTCGAGTGCGGTGGCAGCTGTTGCAGTCGTAGTGATATCCATAGTCTCACCTGCATTTGCACCGACCTGGAAAGTAAACGCTGCTGCATCAGCTCCAATAATCGCAACACCGTTAAACTTGGTGACGGTTGCTATTCGATCAATCTCTGAATCCAGTGCTGAAAATTCAGCTTGCAGATTGTCCTGATCACTTGCACTGTTAGTACCGTTTGCAGACTGTACAGCAAGTTCTCTCATTCGCTGTAGCATGTTGCCCACTTCATTGAGTCCGCCTTCGGCGACCTGCGATAGTGAAATACCATCGTTGGCGTTTCGAATCGCGACATTCATACCACGTGCCTGAGCATCCATTCTTTCTGCGATTGCAAGCCCGGCTGCATCGTCTCTTGCACTGTTAACGCGTAGTCCTGAAGACAACCTTTCAAGGGCTGTATTCATCGCACCTTGTGAGGCTGACAGGTTTCGTTGTGCTGTAAGCGAAGGGATGTTAGTGTTGATGGTTTGAGCCATTTATATATCTCCATATATTATAATTATCAGGGACTTACCCTGTTGATGATGCTATTTTGTTTCTGTTGTTGCAGGTAGCAAAATCAGTAACGACATGCGATTTTCCTTCTTAAATCCCGAGGTTAAGAAAGCACATGAAGTAGTAAGCGCTCGGCTTTAAAAAATATGGGAAATGAGGGTCAAAAAAAAATTTGAATTAGATCAAGTTTTGTCTGTATCAGCGGATATCATCAGCACTAAACATGGTTAGTTACTCACGTCGTTTGCTGTTGAGTGGTTAGTTTATATCGTGTATGAAGTCTGCGCGATAATCTAACTGCTGTTACTGCTGTTACTGCTGTTACTGCTGTTACTGCTGTTACTGCTGTTA
>CAZNOB010000429.1:0-2525 GCA_964574535.1 uncultured Granulosicoccaceae bacterium
AGCGCACATCGAGCTCTTGAGACTGAGAGAAGTTGTTGGTGTTGGTGTTGGTGTTAGAGTTCACAATTCTATCGCTCCGGTTTTTAGCAGTGTTTCTGCAACCTCATTCATTCTGCTGTTGCGGCCTAGCAGCCAATTTAGATGCTTCGGGCTCCATCGCCCTCTATATCTCAAGATTATTTCTTTCAATTGCCAAAAAACACTATCATTTAGTGTGAATGGATGCCACAAAACCAGCCCTCCCCAGTCATGTTGGATCAAGTTAACGGGTACGCCATCAAGTCGGAATTTTCTTTTCCGCGTCTGATTGGTTGTTGCAGTTAATACCGGCCGATATATCCACATCCGATTCATAATCGAAGCGGGTTCTGTTCCTGTTACGGTTTTTCTTAATGCCTCCCACGTCCATGTATCGTGCTGGTGCGGATCTACAAAGATTTCCAGAGTAGGGATCCCGCATCTTTCAATCAAAGCTGTCTTTTCTTTATCCACAGCGTGAGTCACCATAATTTCGACGATTATTTTCTCTTCAGGTGTGGTCACTACGAGATCTGCTCTGAAACCCTCGAATGAAACTTCAGTTGCTACTGTGTTGAGTGACAGTAAGCGATCTGGGCGTAACTCCTTTCCGTCGTCAGTAAATATTGCCGGGATTAATAGTTTACGGTCGCGTTGAATAATCTCTTTCGCGGCCAAATGCAGTGCGCTTTCGGCGGCCCCCGGACAGTCCTCACCACCTTTGTGTGCAAAGTGCCAGTCATTGATTTCACCTTGCCGGGCAACCAATGGTGATCCACATTGTGTACAAGTGCAGTGACAACCCAGCCCGTTTTCTACATTGTCTACGGAAACCAGCGCATGCGAAACATTAAGAGCGAAAGTGTGGGATAGAGTATTATTTGCCTTACAAGTATTCATGGTGTGAGCCTAAAAATGGAATCAGCGAGCGAGATACTCCCAGAAAATAAACCCGAACAATCACAACCGAACGGGTTAGAAACCGGTTATTCGAACGTCGCAAAGGCACTTGAGAAGATAGTCAGTCAGTGGGAAAAACAGCTTGTGCCAATGAAGTTGCTTCGGGCGCTATGTCAATTGACCGCAAGGGAAGAACAGAAACCTGTGAACGGCTATACGCCTGATGACCTGGTGGATTGTTATGTAGCAGCAGCCTTCTGCGAACAGCTCCATCATGTGCCACCGGCGACTCTACCGAGAAAGGTACGTATATCCGCAAGCATTGGAAATCATTGACAGAGATTTGGGAGAAAAAGAAACAGGGAGTAATAGAAAAACTGAATGCGCAGGGCATTTTA
Organism: uncultured Granulosicoccaceae bacterium; assembly: GCA_964574535.1. Taxonomy (GTDB): domain Bacteria; phylum Pseudomonadota; class Gammaproteobacteria; order Granulosicoccales; family Granulosicoccaceae. The sequence goes on from CAZNOB010000429.1 coordinate 1,317, forward strand.
GTGGATATAAATCTCAAAAAGATCAAGGGTGGAGGCACGGGTCACCCATCCCGCTATTTTCTGAAAATTTCCCTGATCAGCAAATCTAATGATTCAGCGAAGAAGCGCGTGATTCCGACTGATGGCGTTGAGTATTTCACAGAAGAAATAGCCAGCAATAGGATCACCGAGTTTTTGAGCAAAGGTTTCCAATTGGCTGGTTGGGGAGCAGCTGCATTTATCGGTGCACTAGTGAGTATTAGCGTTATCATTGGCGTAATTTTACTAATAGTGTTGCTGGTTCTACTGTATTCCGAGCCCAGCTACCAAATGGTCGTGACAAGCATGCTAGCGTTAGTTCTTTGGACGTTCATTGGTTCGTACTGCATTAAACCGTTTCGTGAACTCCTAAACAACAAGTTTACAATTGCCCCTGTCTGGCTACAACCAATGAATTCAGACGACCGAGTGCTTGAATTCCTACGCGATGAGTCTGAACAGGCTAACGCGATATATCTTAAGCAATACTCCGCTAATTGCCCGCTATGCGATGCTAAGGTAAGAGTAAGTTCTGGTCGCAGAGAGTTTAACGGTAGGCTGGTAGGAAGGTGCGCTACATCCCCGAATGAGCATGTTTATTCATTTGACCATATCCTGCGGATTGGTAAACCCCTTCGCTGATAGTGCGGTTATAACGTATCGTTGGTTGAGGGTTATATTTGTGCAAGGGCACTTCAGAGCCATTAAACGAAGTTAATGGGACTTCAACGATCCAGTGATCACGGCAGAGGATTTCTATCGGTCGCTGATCGGCCAAACCGGCCGGTCGCCCTAGTCAGATATCGAAGGGTATTCGATGACTGCTTTCTTGAAACCGGACGAAGTGTCCACCAGATTTATGTTGGCTTAAAACGCCCAAACCAACCCATGAGAATTTGGCATGCTAAGAATGCTTCTGAGTGACCCTCGAAACATTCGTTACCTATCTTTAAAATGGAATAACTGCGGGTTACTTAGTTTTACTCGGCAATCCTGACTTTTACTGCGGAAACGTCCTGAGTTTTACTGAGGATCACGGCAGAGTAGCGCAGCCAATCTATCAGAACCCATGATTTAACATAATATATATTATGCGCATATAAATTGTAAGCGTTATATAAAAATGTCCCCATTCTGACAATTAGAAATGTCCCTCTGACTGTAAATTGGTGTTCAGACTTGCACCAGATT
>CAZNOB010000430.1:0-2516 GCA_964574535.1 uncultured Granulosicoccaceae bacterium
AGTTGAGCGACAGCGAAACAGCAAAACGAGTAGCTTGTAAATTGTCGCTCTACACCGATTTGTTAGACATTCCCTATGACGAAAAACCTATTTTGACTAGCAGTTTTCCATATTTGGTCAGACTTGTATATGTATCTGGTTTGTCTTTGTCCTCCAATACATCATTAACCGATGCGGCAAAATCCGTACTAGTAAGCCCACTCATCGAAAGACTATTATTTATTTCCAAGCCTTTAACGAGATCATCATCTGTATGATTTTTTAATTCAACCAAATCAAAGTAGAATTGATTTTGAACAATATGTGACAACCGCAGAAAGTCTAAATAGTCAAGATCTTGATTCAATACTGCTGCAAATAGCTTCCCAATGACTTTAGGCTTACCTTCACTTTCAATCCTATCCAAGATCTCGAATACTGTCTCCCCAATTTTTGATTGAAAACGACTAGATTTATTTATTTTTTCTACTAGCTTAGCGCGTTTCTCGGCGGGAACATCTTGAAGATGAAAAAGAAATATATAGACTTTTTTTAAGAACAATTTCTTACTAATTGAATTCCCAAAAGAAGCAACTTTTATAGCCGTACCAAGCAGGGGAATATCTTTTAATGCCCCGTCCTCGAGAAATCCATCAACGGCGATCTCACCATACTCTTGTGCAAGAGTAGCGAGATCGTCGCTCTTGATAATGGACTCCAATATCTCTGGCGCATTCTGTTCGTTCATAGCTCTCTATTACTGTCTAACGCTCCGGTTAGGTGCAATTTATAAGCTGAGCGTTTTGTTGTAAAGTGAAGCGACAGCGACACAGAAAAACGAGCAGCTTGTAATTTGTCGCACTACACCCGCTTGTTAGCGCTCTTCAAATATCGACAAAACGCAATCACTAACGACCATGTTTCCTCTGCTTTTAGCTAACTTAATTGTTCCGCTCATAGTTACAGATTGCCCTTCCTTGAATTGTTTTATTAAATTAAGGTACGACGTTGCCATCGCTATTCGCTGAAAGACAGCCTCACACCAAAGGATATTCCCCCTGCCTGGAGGGGAAACAAAAGTTGACACCACATAGTTTCTTGATCCGTCGTTGTCTTCGATATGTATTCCGGTACTCGATTTACCGCCCGGCACTATTTGCTCAAATGTACCCTTCCAGGTAACTTGCCTACCAGTCCATTTTTTGAACGGCGTTTCTCTACCACTTTTATGCCTTTCATCAATCGAGCATATTTGAAATTCATTATGTGTCAAATCGTCTCTCAAGCAGTTAACTGTAGGGTCGGAAAACATCGTGCTTACAGCAGATACTAGAATTGCAAGTCCACCGACAAGCAACCCTAAACTTCCAACGATAGAAACGACTCGTCCAGAAGTTGAATCCCAGATATTCCATATCTTATAGAGTTTTTTCATAATCTGACTTCTGCACCTATTATTTTGCGCTAACGCCAAGCTCACTCGCACTGTATGCGATGCCCGTATTGCGGTACCGTGGAACGACAGTGACACCGCAATTCGGACACATCTGTTCGCTATGCATACTTTTGCCTGTTGACAGGGTTACGGCTCATATGTGTTAGGCATTTTCTAGCAACTCTAGTATTGCAATGGATCTTGTGAAGTATGATAAACCACTATGATTGAACATATCTGGTGTTGTGTCAGGCAAGGGCCAATGACCGGACATTATTCCAATTATTTTAGGACCAGAGTAAGAAGGGTTTTCTAATCCATGACCAGGCTTAACTCCTTTTTCATGAAGAAGAACAACACTCCCACTTGAGCCGGAAAAAGACAAACCAGACACTAAACACACTTCACTTGTTGATACATCAGAATGTGAAAATGGTATTTGGGGTAGAGAAGCTATGTTAACTGTACGTGCAATACCGAGATTCCAATCAGTATCCCACCATTGGCTCTTCGATGTTCCCGGATAACCAATGAAAGACGCCACATCCATGACATTACAATGGTTTTTAAAAAATATAGCATCTGCCAGATCTGATTTTCTGAAATTCCCAGCAGCTTGATATGTGCCAGTATCTTCAGTAAATTGAGGGTCTTTTATAATTGCTACATCAGCGGAATCATGCACCTTTATTTGTGTTAAGTCAGCTAAGCCAAACATCTTCGTCTTGCGGATCGGGTGTCCATTGATGGTGTTACGAAGCTCGATCTCAAGTTCAAACAAATTTAACTTGGTAGAATCTCCGAAGCTTACTGTTGGATCTAAATTATGTTTGTTCGTAACGAAATAATTACTACCACTTTCTTGCACCCAAAATCCTGTACCGGAAAATCGCTTTTCATTCCCAATCTTGTCGCTGAATATTCCTTTAATTCTACAGACGTTAAATACAACACCCTGATTAATTCCTGTCACGCTAACTCCTTATTTTGCCTAACGCCTCCATCACCCGAAATTTATGCGGTGTCGAAATTGCGGTAAAATGGAGCGAAGCGACATCGCAATTTTGACACCGCGTAAATTGTCGGCGTGCATGGACTTGTT